>DAHYUM010000063.1 GCA_027398005.1 bacterium | reverse complement strand
AAGCGTGCTCATTACGGGCTTTAATATTTCCTTTTAATTCGGGCAAAAGTGAAATGCCGTCGGTAGGGGATGCCAATTTAGAATCTGTAAGGTCTGCAAAAGTGGGCATAAAATCCCAGAAGGCGCACATAGTGTCTGTTTCTCTTCCCGGTTTAATAACGCCGGGCCATCGGGCTATTAATGGAATGCGTATTCCCCCCTCATATACGGTCGCTTTTGCGCCTCTGAAAGAATTATTGCTTTCAAAAAACTGCGGATCGTACCCGCCCGTTGCAAAAGTCGCCCCGTTATCGCTGGTGAATATAACGAGAGTATCTTTATCGATATTAAGTTTCTTAAGCAGGGATATAATTTTCCCCACTCCGCAGTCGAGCCTTGTTACCATAGCGGCGTAAGCGGCGCGCGGTTTCATCTGGGGAAGATATCCTTTGTCACCAAGATATGGTTTGTCGTCGAAAGAGTTTTCAAATTCCTTCAGTCCGTCTTCGGGCACCTGCAATGCAACGTGGGGTATTGTAGGCGCAAGGTAAAGAAAGAAAGGATTGTTTTTATTTTCGTTAATATAATTTTCGGTTTCATCCATCATAAGGTCGAACGAGTACTGCTGCCCCTTGTATTTTTCATACGATTCTGGATCGTTGGGGTCTTTGCCGGCCGGGAATTTTTCGTGCGCCACAAAGTATTTATTGCCGGGCAGATATTCTTTTTTATCGTTACGCCACAGGTACGGAGGGTAATAGGTATGCGCAATTCTCTGGCAGTTATAACCGTAAAAGAAATCGAACCCCTGTTTATTGGGCACTCCGCCGGTGCCCGGAGCCCCGAGCCCCCATTTCCCTATAAGCGCGGTATTGTAGCCGGCATTCTTAAACAGGCTGCCGAGCGTAAATGTGCCTGCCGGTATTGGCCTCTGCCCTTCAAATTTAACAGGGTCGCTCCATACATTGCCCCGCTCGTCCCATTCGTCGTTATCCCTTATATAAGAATGCCCGGTATGCAGGCCTGTAAGAAGCGAGCATCTGCTTGGTGCGCAAACGGGGCTGCCCGAATAAGCCTGCGAGAATTTAATTCCCTCTGCGGCAAGTTTATCTATGTTGGGTGTTTTAAAATGTTTTTGGCCGTAACAGCTTAAATCGCCCCAGCCCAGGTCATCGGCAAGAATAAAAATTACATTTGGTTTTCTTTTGGAAGCGGCAAGTGATTCAATTCCTTTGGGCAGCGCGAGCATTGCGGTGCCCAATCCCACCATTTTAAGAAACTCTCTGCGTGAAGTAGCCGAGCTCATTAAAACTCCCTTTTGTTAGAGGTATTTGTTCGAAGCCTTTCTAAGCCGGTCCATAATAGCTCTACCCAGCCCTGTTTCTTCCACCGGCTCAATTAAAATAACATCTATGTTTTCTTTTTCAAATTCATGAAGGAATGCAAAAAGGTTTGCCGCCGCTTCACGCAGGTCGCCCCCGGTCGAAAGGATTTTTTCAAGGGCAAAGGTTCCATCAAAACTTTTCTTTTTGAAGAATATAGCCCCTATTCTTTTGCCGCTGTATTCTGTTAAAGTTGCGGCCGATAGGAATTTTAAAGGTATTGTGGGGGAATAGTGGAAAAGAAGCTGTCCCGGTGAATTAGGCTTTGCTGTGTTGTGAGGCTTGGTTTTAACTTTTCCCACAACCGCTTCAATCTCTTCAAGCGGCAATCCGCCGTGCCTAAGCAGGAATATATCATCCCCGGTAATTTCGAGTATGGTAGATTCAACCCCGACTTCGCACTTGCCCCCGTTTAGTATTACATCCACCCTGTTCTTAAGCTGTTTAACAACGTGAGGCGCTTCGGTAGGACTTAGCTGACCGAACCTGTTTGCGCTGGGTGCGGCAATAGGTGTGCCGGCAAGTTTAATAAGTTTCAGCGCTACATCGTGATTGGGCATTCTAACTGCTACTGTGGGGTTGCCGGCGGTTACAATTTCGGGTACAATTTTCTTTTTGGGAAGAACAAGTGTAAGCGGTCCGGGCCAGAATTTAGCAATAAGTTTTTCAACATTGCTGTTTTCCCAATCGGCAATTTTTCCCAGAGTCTCTTTATCGGCAATATGAAGAATAAGGGGATTGAAAGCGGGGCGGTTTTTGGCCTCGAATATCCGCGCCGAAGCAATTGGATTAAGCCCGTCGGCACCAAGCCCGTATACGGTTTCTGTGGGGAATGATACAAGCCCCCCGTTTTTTATTATTTCAGCCGCGTAGGCTATGTTTTTGTCTGTCGCTTCTAATAACTGCATAACGTTTAACATTTAATATATTAATATAACTATTTTTCCCCATTCGAAACGCGCGGCATTGAATAGAGCCGCGGCCGGCCGGAATAAAATTCCTATTTGAATTTGCCCGTTCAAATAATTTACTTTTGAAACTACACCGAATATCTTAATTTGACTAAAAAATGAAAGCCGTTCCCTGTTAAATGGTGAATTAATTAAGATGGCAATCCCTCTTAAGGGGAAAAATTATATATATTTCGAATGTAGAAAAAAGGAATTATTTTTATGAAAAAAGGGGTGTTGCTGTTCATTATCCTGCTGGCTTTAAAGACGAATGCTCAGACATTCGGCGGTGGATTTGTACTCGGAATTCCGCAGGGGGAATTCAAGGCTAAGGTAAATAATCTAGGCTACGGAATTCAGCTTCAGGGCACAATATTTTCTCCTTCGGCACTCCGTCCGATAACAATAGGATTAAATGCCGGGTATATGATTTACGGCGACGAAACAAGCAGCCGTCCTTTAAGCGAAACCATTCCCGATGTTTATGTGAATGTAAACAGGACAAACAACATAGCCAACTTGCATCTCCTATTCCAGGTTTCTCCATTCATGGGGAATGTACGTCCCTATTGCGAAGGATTATTCGGCGCCGCGTATTTGTTTACAACCACAAAGGTTGAAAGCGAAAATTCGGGAACGGGGGTGTTTGAATCGACAAATTTTGACGACTTTACCTGGAGCTACGGTTTCGGCGGCGGACTTCTTATCAAGCTGAAAGAAAATCTGGGAAGCGTTAATACACTATTCCTCGATATTAAAGCGCGCTACATATTCGGCACCGAGGCTGAATATCTTAAAGAAGGCTCCGTACGCATTATTAATGGGCACGCCGTTTACGATGTGCTTAAATCGAAAACCGACCTTCTTACAATAAGCATTGGCGCAGTTGCATACTTTTGACAATTTCTTTAATTAAAAATAAATGAGGCATCATTATGATTGACAAAATTCAAAGTTATCTGGGCAAGGAATCCGATGAGCTTTTAAATTACAAGGCTAAATTCCCCAAAGAACAGCTCCACATTCCGGGTCCCGATTTTGTAGACCGTATTTTTATACCGAGCGACCGCAACATTAATGTAATTAAGAACCTCGAATGGCTTTATCAGACAGGGCGCCTTGCAGGCACCGGATATTTATCAATTCTTCCGGTTGATCAGGGCATTGAACATTCGGCAGGCGCATCGTTTGCAAAGAATCCGGTTTATTTCGACCCTGAAAATATTGTAAAGCTTGCAATTGAAGGGGGGTGCAACGCAGTTGCTTCTACACTCGGTGTGCTCGGCTCGGTAGCAAGAAAATATGCTCACAAAATTCCCTTTGTTCTTAAGATTAACCACAACGAACTTCTTACATACCCTAACAAATTCGACCAGATTATGTTTGCAGGCGTTGAACAGGCATGGGATATGGGCGCCGCCGCAGTAGGAGCTACAATTTATTTCGGTTCCGAAGAAAGCTCGCGCCAGATTATTGAAGTAAGCGAAGCTTTCCAGTACGCTCACGAACTCGGTTTGGCTACAATATTATGGTGCTATACAAGAAATCCTGAATTCAAGAAAGACAAGGATTACCACGTATCGGCAGACTTAACGGGACAGGCAAACCACCTCGGCGTTACAATTCAGGCAGACATTATTAAACAGAAACTGCCCGAAAACAACGGCGGTTATATGGCTCTTAATATGGGCAATTCATCATACGGTAAAATTGATAAACGCGTTTATACCGAACTTACAACCGACCATCCGATAGACCTTACACGCTACCAGGTAATTAACAATTATATGGGGCGCGCGGGGCTTATTAACAGCGGCGGTGCTTCGGGCGAAAACGATTTTGCCGAAGCTACACGCACTGCGGTTATTAACAAACGCGCCGGCGGTATGGGGCTTATATCGGGACGCAAGGCATTCCAGCGCCCGATGGATGAAGGCGTTAAACTGCTTAATACCATTCAGGATGTTTACCTCTGCAAGGAAGTTACAATAGCATAAATTGAATTATCCGGAGCGGCCGCCGTGCCGTTCCGGATTTCTTTCCTTATCCAATCCGAATTTATAAAGAATTTTACAGGCGGGTTATTGCGTGTTGTTTTTCTCGAGCACCGAGCTTTCGTAAAACGATTTGTATTTTTTAATCGCGTCGAATATTGCGTTCGAAACTTCGTTCTGCCCTTTATTGCCTGCGAGGAATTTTTCTTCCTGCGGGTTCGAGAGGAATCCGGTTTCAATTAGAACGCTGGGCATTGAAGCGCCTACAAGCACATAAAACCCGGCCTGTTTAACGCCACGGGACGGAGTCTCAACATCCTTGCCCCAGCTCTGGTTCAAAAGGTCCGAAAAACTTTCGGAGAAGCGCATAAAAGCAGAATGGGCCATGCTTACGAAAATGAAATTCTCGTCGGTAAGTTTTTTGTACCTTGCGGGGTTGTCTTCATATTTAATAACGCTGTTTTCAAATTCGGCAATTTCAACAGCTTCCTTGGTCTTGCCCAGGCGGAGCAGATAAACTTCGAACCCCCTTGAGTCGCTAGGTTTTTTAGGCATCGAATTGCAGTGGATTGAAATAAAAAGCTTGCCCCCGTTATCGTTGGCTATTTTGCCTCTTTTATATAATTCAATAAATGTATCGTCGGAACGGGTGTAAACCACTTTAATTCCGGGCAGGTTCCTGCTTATAAGCTTGCCCAGTTTAAGAGCAATTGCAAGGTTAACATCTTTTTCCTTGGTCCCGTTAACGCCTATAGCGCCGGCATCCTTGCCCCCGTGCCCCGCATCAATAACAATTGTATCAAGTTCCCATTTGCTCTTTTTGGCTTCAAGACCGCTGTCTGCTTCGGGGGTATCGAATACTTTATTATGGAGTGCAATTAGAATATCGTCATTATCGGGGGCGTATGAAACATCCTGCGATGAGAAATCGCCGCCAAGCTGAAATTCGAGCTGTACGTTGCCCGATGATATATAGCGCGTGTTTACCCCTTTTACCAAGCCTGCCGGTTTTAAATTGCCCGCTATATTAGGCATTAATTTTATGTTGCTAAGAAATACAAAAAGAGTGTTCTTATTAACCGAGTTTTTGGGAATAGGAATTTTTCTTGAGGTCTTCAGGCGTATAAGCGTGCCGTTCGATTTTTCCTCCATTTCAATTCCGGTAATATCATATTTCGAAGATGAAACGGGGGGTTCAATTTTTTCTTCGGCAGGCGCTTCGGGTGCGGGCATTGCCGCGGCCGGTTTATCGGTTATTTCAATGTTCTTATCCCGTTCGCTGAAATTTATTCCCCTGCCGGCGGCCGCGCTTAAAATGCCCGATGTATATATAACGGGAATAAATATTTCGCCGTTAACAAGAAGCGTTGAAACGGGAATCTGATATACCCGCTGTTTCGAAGAGGCGTCGGTTGCAACAATAAACTGGCTGCGCCCGGTAATTTTAAGTTTAATGCCGCTGAATTTAAGTTCGGCCTTTGAAGCTTCGCTGTTTACATACACCGGCACATTAAAAATTTTTGCAAGCTCTGTTACCGGAACGTAAGAAATTTCATTCTTTGTGAGGTACGATATTCTCCCGGTCTTTCCCCCAGTTTCAACAGACATTTTAAGGAACCGCTGAGGAAAGACAGTGGATGCCGAAATGCAAAATAAAAGAATGAATAATTTAATTTTCATAACCGGTATCAACCAATAAAGGGGGAAAAAAAACCGCTTCTTTTTTTATACTCGGCATAGCCGTCGCCGAAATGTTTAAGCATAAGCTCCTCCTCCTTTTTGCCCCTAAGCCAGAAAAGAGGAAGTTCAATTAAAAGAACCGCCGGAATTACTATGAAGTTCATAAGCGCAAGCCCCGCGCCCAGGTCGCTTAGAATCTGGCTCATATACTGAGGGTGCCTTATAAATTTGTATATGCCCCCCGTTACAAGATTATGGTTTTTCAGTATAACAATTTCGGGAGCGTAATTTTCTTTCAGGGATTTATACGAAAACACCTGAAGCCATGCGAAGAATGAAAACATTATAAGTCCCGCAACGCGGAGGTACAATAATTTCTGCAGAACGGCATTGCCTGCCGAACCGAGGCCGAATATGCCTGCCGCAATTAAAAGGAATATTAACGCAGAAACGGTTGTGGGGGTTCTTTGAAGATAGGTTGACGGCTTGTGAACCACTTTTGCAACCGAAGTCCGCAACCCTTTTTTAGCCCCCTGCATATTGGCCCCCATAGATGATATAAGAGCCATGCCGAGAAGTAGATTTATTATTTCCATAAAATATTCTAAATGCTTTTTATAAATATAAGATATTTGCGAGTAATTGAAAATTAAAGTGCATTTGCATGCGCCGGCAAATATTACGTGTTAAATTTACCTGTCGGCTGGCTCTTAAGGTGTAAACATTAAAATTACAATTGAATTTTATTAGCATAATATTTGTTATGTTATAAAGTTATTGGATAAGAGAGTACCGATGAATACCGGACAGACAATGATTACAATAGGAGCAATGCTTTTACTTGCCGCAATGGTGATGAGGGTTAATACTTTGTTCAATTCAACTTCGGAGGCGCTTACCGATTCCAAATTAAGGGTGCTTGCAGTTTCCGAAGCAATTTCAATCTTCGAGGAGGCATCGGGCAAGGCGTTCGATAATGTTTCCGATACAACAGCAGTTTACGACCCTTCAATTTTTACCCCGGTTAATAAACTGGGGCTCGATTCGGGAGAGGATGCTTCAAATCCGAAGACATTCAACGATTTTGACGATTACCTCTGCTATAAAGATAACCCAAGGATAGATTCGGTGCAGATTCTTGCATCGCACGCTAAACTGCCGTTTAAAGTTTTTATAGACGTATGCTATGTTGACCCGTCAAACCCAAATGTTCCCAGTCCTATTCCAACATTCCACAAGAAAATGACAATTAAAGTAACAGGCCCTGCATTGGGAACCGATACGATTAAAATGAGCACTGTTAACAGCTACTGGTTTTTTAGATAATGGGATTCAGCAGTTTAATAGATATTATAGGTTCGCAGCTTATAGGAGGCATTCTTCTTCTTATACTCCTAAGGGTGAACGATTCTGCCGTACAGAATATGTACGTCAACACGGGGGACCTTGTAGTTCAGCAGAATCTGCTTGAGACAATCAACCTACTCGAGTACGACCTGAAGAAAATAGGCTACTGCAAGAATTGGGAAAAGATACCCGATCCTTCAAAATCGATTATTTACGCGGGCCCGCATTCAATATCGTTCCTTACCGATTTAGCCGCGCCCCCGTTATACCCCGGCGGGGATGGAGTGGTAGATACATTAAAATATTATACCGGGCCGGTATCCGATTTAAGCGGAACCCCCAACCCGCGCGATATGATGCTTTACAGGGTTGCCAACCACGATACACCTAAAAGCGCAAATTTGGGAGTAACACAGTTCGATATTAAGTATTTCGATGTCTTCGGCGATTCTCTTACTTTTCCCATTACTGTACCCTCGGCAATTTATACAATGCAGATTAGCATTACGGTTGAAAACACGCAGGCATACGATGAAAAATATTCAACCGTATTCTGGCGGCAGATAAGAATTGCAGCAAGAAATTTAAGGAACAGATAATATGGGCGGCAGGGCTTCGATGCTTCTTGTACTTGGTTTTTGCCTCATCTTTATGACGATGGGCACGAACTTCAACAAAATGACCATTAAATCAATTGAAGGGTACGGCAATTATTTCAATGCTTCAATGGCATATTATATTGCCGTTACCGGAGCCAATATGGCCGCAAACCAGATTTTTGTTGATAAGACATGGGGCGCGGGGTATTCCAACCTTTCCTTTAACGGGGGCTATTTGAATGTTTACATTAATAATACTATAGCAGGTACTTCGGGCAAGGTTGAAATATGCCACATACCTCCGGGCAATGCAGGGGCAAGGCATACTCTATGGATTGACGCTTCGGCATTATCGGCGCACCTTGCGCACGGCGATTACCTGGGGCAGTGCGACAGCGCGGTAAGTTCGCACCAGCAGACTGCTACAATTATTTCCGAAGGCACATATTCGGGAGTGACAAAGACTATAGTTGTAGAACTCCGTCCTTCAAGCTATGCAAAATATGGTAATTATTATTCAGCTTCCAGCGTATCATTGGGAACAGGAGATACACTGAGCGGACCGTTCCATACCAACGGAACGCTCTATACTAACGGCACTCCGGTATTCTGGGGTAAAGTGACCGCAAAAATAGGCGTTGTAAAATCGGGCTCGCCTGCCGACCCCAAATTTTACGGCGGTTTCGAAAGCGGAATTAATATGCCAAATAATTTTGACACTACCGGATTGAGAAACACTGCCAGCAAGATATTCCGAGATACGACAGGGAGCGGGAAACCGGTTGATGTAAGGCTTTATTTTAATGCCGACGGAACAGTTACATCAAGTTTCCGTATTGCCAACGGCGCATTTACAACGCCCAAGACAATGCCGCTGTCATCCCTTGCGCCCAACGGACTAATTTATGTTGAAAAGGGAAATATATTTACCAAAGGGACCCTTAAAGGTAAAGTGACTCTTGTAACAACACAGAAAAACAACGCCCAATACGGCAAAGTTTATTTTGAGGATAACCTTAAATACAGCAGTAATCCTGTTTCAAACCCCTCTTCTACCGATATGCTTGGAATTGTCGCAGAGTCCGACATCAGGATTCAGGATAATGCAACAACGGAAGGGAAAGATATTTATACTCAGGGTTCAATGTATTCCATAAACGGGACTGTCGGCCCTGAATCGGGACTGGTAAACCAATCCTATTTGGGTAAATGGTATATTCTCGGCGGTATAATTGCAACAAATACAATGGCTACGGCAACATATTCGGGAAGCGTTCCCGTTAAAGGGCTTAGGCTTGTTCATACATACGATACCCGGTTCCTAAATAATGTTCCTCCGTTTTTCCCCAATACCAATAATTTCGAAATTGTATCCTGGTACGAATAATAATAATTAAGCAATAATAAACACGGTTTTTTTGCGCTGTTTGCCAATGGGCTTAACTTTTTACTGTTTGATACGAAAATAAGTAAGGCTGAAAAAAATTACTGACCGGAAATAATTACCTGTTAAAACTGCTCTTTTCCGATAAGCGGACACGAAAATGGACTATAATAAGGTTATTTTTTTAGCATAATATTTGTTATTTTTTAATTGAATTTAAAAAGTTAAAGCAAAATGAATACGGGACAGACAATGATAACCATAGGTGCCATGCTTTTATTGGCGGCTACGGTGTTAAGAGTTACACAGGGATTCAATAATACCTCCACCATAATGATTGATTCCAAATTAAGAATTCTTGCTGTTTCCGAGGCTACATCTATTATTGAAGAAGCTACTAGCAAATCATTCGACCAGAATACCGATACAACCTCTGTTGGAACAACCTCCCTTCTTACCGGAGTTAATAATTTAGGGCTCGACGGAACTGAAACCAGCCTTGACCATAAATCATTCAACGATTTTGACGATTACAAATGCTACAAAACCACACCGCTTTTGGATTCGGTGCGTATATTCAGCGATAAGCCGAAGCTCGAGTTCCGGGTATTCTGCGATGTTTATTACATCAACCCTTCCAATCCTTCGATAAAAAGTTCTGTTCCTACATGGCATAAAAAAATGGATATTAAAGTTACTAGTCCGGCTCTTGTACGTTCTACCAGCCCGACTATAGTATACGATACAATTAAAACAAGTACAATATTTAGCTATTGGTATTTTAGATAATGGGATTTAGCAGTCTAATAGACATAATTGGTTCTATGGTAATAGGCGGATTTTTACTGCTTATTATCTTAAAAATGAATGACGCGGCGGTGCAGAATGTTTATGTAAACGCCAGCGAGCTTGTCATTCAGCAGAACCTTTTGGAAACAGTTAAACTGCTTGAGTACGATTTTAAAAAGATTGGATACTGCGCAAAATGGGAAAATCTACCCGATCCTTCGAAAGCAATTATAGCGGCAGGCCCCCATTCAATTAAATTTATTACCGATCTTCAGAATCCCCCCGCGTTTCCGGCAGGGGACGGAGTTATTGACACGGTTTATTACTATACCGGAAGCACTTCGGAACTCTCATCTACTCCTAACCCGCGCGATATGATGCTTTACAGGGTAATAAACGGAGAAACGCCCAAGGGGGCAAACCTTGGGGTTACACAGTTCGACCTGATTTATTTTAATGCCCTTGGCGATACGCTTAAACCTCCTATTACTGTCCCCTCCGAAATATATACAATACAGTTAAGCGTAACCGTAGAAAACGCGCAGGCATACAGCGAGCAGTATTCAACCGTTTTTTGGCGCCAGTTAAGATTAGCATCAAGAAATTTAAGGAACCGTTAAGATGGGCGGAAGAGCATCAATGCTGCTGGTTATAGGGTTCAGCCTCATTTTTATGTCGCTGAGCAATAACTTCAACACGCTTTCGCTTAAATCGATTGAAGGTTATACCGGTTATTACAGCGAGACTATGGCGTACAACATTGCCGTCAGCGGAGCCAATATGGCCGCTAACCAGATATTTATGGACCGCACCTGGGACGCAGGATATTCTAACCTGAGTCTTAACGGTGGAGTATTAAATGTTTATGTAAGCAATACCGCAAGCGGTGCATCGGGTAAAGTTAAAATATGCCATATTCCTCCCGGTAATTATGGCGCAAGGCATACGCTCGAAATTCCTGCCGCCGCAGTTCCTGCTCACCTTGCACACGGAGATTACCTCGGCGTGTGCGATTCGGCTCAGGGGTACAGCTCTCAAACCGCGACAATAGTATCGGAAGGAACATATAACGGAATTACTAAAACCATTAATGTTGAACTACGTCCTGCAAGTTATGCCAAATATGGAAATTTTTATGCTACAATGAGCGCAATGCCCGCCACAGGCGATACATTTAACGGCCCGTTTCACGTTAACGGAAAATTATACACAAGCGGCAGTCCGGTTTTCTGGGGCAAGGTAACATCAAAAAGCGGACTTGTAATGCAGGGGAACCCTAAGAACCCTAAGTTTTACGGAGGGTACGAAACGGGGGTTGATATACCCAACGATTTTGATACAACCGGTATGAGGATGAGCGCGAGCAAGGTTTTCAGGGATACAACCGGTTCGGGTAAAACAACCGATGTTAAACTTTACTTTAATGCCGACGGTACAGTTACATACAGCAACAGAATAGGCACGGCGGCTTATTCAACGCCTAAGACCGTTCCATTAACTACTCTTGCCCCTAACGGCCTTATATATGTTGAAAAGGGAAATATTTATACTAAAGGCACCCTGAACGGGCGCGCGACTATTGTTGCTTCTAAAAAAGGAGCATACGGTTACGGCAAAGTAATTATGGAAGACAACCTTCAGTATAACGCTGACCCGAAGACAAATCCGGCATCGACTGATATGCTTGGAATTGTTGCCGAATCGGATATCAGAATTCAGGATAACGCCAACACGAGGGGAAAGGATATAATTACACAGGCATCAATGTATTCGGTAAACGGCACTGTAGGCCCCGATGACGGGCTTGTAACGCAGTCGTTCCTTGGAAGCTGGAAAATTCTGGGGGGTGTAATTGCGGCCGATACGCGTGTTACCGCTACCTACTGGGGAAGCACTCCAATTAAGGGACTCCGGTTCGTGCACCGATACGACGACAGGTTTATGACCGCGGTTCCTCCATTTTTCCCCAAGACGAAATATTACGAAATCGTCTCCTGGTTCGAATAATCTTTTATAAGGTTGGCAAGAGCCATTTTCACATCTGAATAAGAAAATTCAAATCCGCTTTCGAGAGTTCTTTCGGGAACCACCGGAATTCCTTTAAGAAGTATTTCGGCTCCTTCGCCGTACAATAATTTCAATATAAATCCGGGCACTTTAAAAAAGGAGGGGCGGTTCATAACTGAGCCGAGCTCTCTGCAGAACTGCATCATATTAATGTTTTCGGGGGCGGAAGCATTGTAAGCCCCGCTCATGGAATTATTATCGACTGCATAAATATATAAGCGGGCAAGGTCGTCAATGTGAATCCATGGAAAAGGCTGTAATCCGCTGCCGAGTGGTCCACCAACAAAAAAACGGAAAGGAGTAATCATCTTTGCAAGGGCTCCTTCATTCCTATCCAGCACAATGCCGGTTCTAATAAACACTCTTCTTATACCCGGTTTTTCGAGCGGGGCCGAGGCATTTTCCCAATCCTTTGTAACTGCCGAAAGGAAATCGTTGCCCCATGGCGAGTTTTCGTTAACCGGCAATCCTCCAACGGTTCCGTAATAGCCCACTGCCGAAGCGGAAATGAAAGATTCAGGCCTGTGGGGATTTTCTTCAATTGCCTCGGCAAGAAAGGCGGTAGATTTAACCCTGCTGTTATATATACTTTTTTTATGCTGTTCGTTCCATCTTTTTGCGAGCACATTTTCGCCTGCAAGGTGAATTACGGAATCGGCCCGGCCCATTTCGCTTATAAGCGTGCCGGAGACTGATTTGAAGTCCCATTCAACCAAATTTACTTCGGGGGGAAGAAGGGAAGAAGCTTTCTCGGAATTTCGTGTAAGAGCGGTAACCGAATAGCCTTTTGCGAGAAGCAGTTTTATAATCCTTTTGCCTACAAGCCCCGTAGCCCCGGTAACTATAATGTTTTTCATGGCTTTTCCTTATTCAAACAGCAGTATAATTTATAAAGTTTAATGCGTAAAAAAAATAGTTATATTTGCAACAAATATGTCTTATTTACAGTCTAAAGGGTGCATTATTCAAGGGGTGTCATGAAAAAAGTATGGGCAATTCTACTGCTCGCCACTATGAGTGTAAGCGCGCAGCAGTATGTTTTAAAGGGATTTGTATATAATAAAATAACCGGAGAACCGTTAAGTTACTCCAGCATAAGAATTGAGGGAACCGCCAGGGGAACCACAAGCAACAGCGAAGGGGCATACGAATTCAGGCTGAATAAAGGGAACTACAGGTTTATCGCAAGCTATATAGGATTTGCCTCGGATACCATTTCCGTAAGCTTAAATACCGATAAAAAAGCCGATTTTAAACTGGACCCGAAAGGAGTTAACCTTGCCGAGGTAACCGTACTGCCCGAAGATAACCCCGCTAACGAAGTAATCAGAAGGGCTATTATAGCCAAGAACGAAAGAAATAAATATTTGAATGATTATTCTTTCAGGGCATATACAAAAGGGCTAATAAAAACAACAAAAGACTTCAATGCAAAGGGGAGAAGACTTACTGCGTCAATAAGCGAAAAGGATACCGCACAGCTTAAAATTACCGGTATAATTGAGAATGAAAGCATGGGGTATTTTAAAAAACCGGATAAATATAAGGATGAAATAATTGCGCGCAAGCAGACGGCAAATACGCCATCGCAGATTAATGTTTTTACCGGGGGAAGGATTATACAGAACTTTTATACAGACGACATTGAATTTATGGGCAGGCCCCTGACAAGTCCCATTGCCGATGAAGCGCTCGATTTTTATTATTATAAAATAATTGATACTGTTTCCATAGACAGAATAAACGTATTTAAGATACATTTTTCCCCTTTGCGGGAATCGGACCCCGGTTTTGTAGGGGATATATATATAGCCGATAACATTTTCGCTCTTGTAAAGGTTGATGTATCCCTTAACAAGGCGGCAAATTTTGCGGGCATTTTCGAAAAGACCCGTATATTCCAGCAGTTTTATGCCTATGCCGATGATATTTATATGCCGGTTGATTACCGTGTGTTTGTTGAAGGGAACGCGCTGGGGATATTCAAGTTCGGGTTCGAGCTTAATACTCAGTTTTCAGATTATACAATTAACCGGGGAATTCCGGATGACTTTTTCGGGATGGCTGTTGTTAAGGTTCTTCCGGGAGCCGATAAAAAGGATTCGACATATTGGAAAAATTCGCAGGCTATTCCCAATACTCTTGACGAAGTTGATGCATACAAAAGAATTGACAGCCTCGAAGCGATACCAAAAACTTTTTCGGATAGGTTTTCGCTTCTTTCGACAACGATAAGGTTGAATGACAATATTTCAATTACCGGACCGTTAGCGCTTTATTCATTCAACCGTGTTCAAGGGCACACTCTGAAT
>DAHYUM010000062.1 GCA_027398005.1 bacterium | reverse complement strand
GCGTCTGCTTCCAGGTCCGGCTGGCTGAACGGCGACGCGATGGCGACGCCGGCGCCCGTCAGCGCGCGCAGCACGTCGGCCGCGGCTTCGGCGCACGCAGGGTCCACGGAGACGGACAGCTCGATATAGCGCACGGCGCCGGGCTTGCTATAATGTTCCCTGCGTGGATGAACTATGTCCATAAAAACAATGTTAAGAAATTTGCGCGCTTCGCCGGTAAGATTTTTAATATTACCGAAGGAACGGAGGAAGAAAAGGCGCTGAAAGGAATTAGTGAACTGAAGGAATTTTATCGGAGACTAGGAGCTCCTGTTTCACTGCGCGAAATTGGCGTTAAAGAGAATGATTTGAACAGGCTTGTTGAAAATGCTTCGCTCCGCCTTCCTTTAGGAAGATTGAAACCGCTGTTTAAAGAAGACATTGAAAAGATATTTAAGCTTGCATATTGATTTCTTAATAAAAATTAATATCTTCTTTTACGGAAAATAAAAAATAATGTTGCATTGTTTGTTTTATTTAATTAAGTTCAACCCAATTTTTTATTAACTAAATATTGGAGGCTTTATGTTCGGTGAATGCCCCGTTTGCGGAGCAGAAATTACGCTCGCAGAGGATACTGTAGTCGGTGAATTAATAGAATGCATCGATTGCGGGACTGAACTCGAAGTTGTTGATGTCGATCCGGTTGTTCTTGCGGAAGCACCGCAGGAAGAAGAGGATTGGGGAGAGTAATCAATTTGGTAGAAGTACTCGATTCGACTCTCCGTGAAGGGGAACAAACCCCCGGTGTTTATTTCGATAAACACATTAAACTCGCCATTGCCGATCTGCTTGATAAGCTAGGCGTGGGCATTATAGAATCGGGACACCCGTCTGTAACGGCGGAAATATATTCGGCGGTTAAATCAATCGCCCAGAAGAATTATAAGGCAAAAGTAGGCGCTCATTCCCGTTCTTTAAGGAGCGACGTTGAACTTGCTCTCGAATGCGGAGTCGATTTCCTGGGGATTTTTTATTGCGTTTCCGAGGAAAGGCTAAATACAGTATTTAAAAAAGACCTTTCTGATGCGATTGAACAGATTTGCGGCGTAATTGAATATGCAAAATCGCAGAAACCCGATTTGATTGTACGTTATACCCCCGAAGATACCGTCCGTTCAAAATTTGAAAATGTTGTCGCGGCGGCTTCGGCCGCAGTTAAAGCCGGCGCTGATGTTATCAGCGTTGCCGATACGACCGGTTATATGGTTCCCGGAACCCCGAGGAATATGTATGACTATATTAAAAACCTTAAAAGCGAACTTGCTGCACAGAATTTATTCCCTAAGATAGCAGTCCATTGCCATAACGATAGAGGACTTGCACTTGCAAACGCCATTCAGGCATACGAAGCGGGCGCCGAAATTATAGACGCATCCGTTCTCGGGCTAGGCGAAAGAGCCGGAATTGTAGACCTTGCACAGCTTCTTGTTGTGCTCACATCCGATTTCGGAATGAATAAATGGGATCTTAAAGTACTGCCCGAATTATATGAACTCGTAAGCAGGCACTCGCAGGTAAACATTCCTGTTAATTATCCTATTACGGGGAAAAATGCCTTTACGCACTGTGCAGGCGTTCATACGCATGCTGCTTCGCTTAACCCGATGCACTACGAAAGCCTGAGCCCTCAGCTTGTTGGAAGGGAGAGGACTTTCTCGCTGGACCACATGTCCGGCATTGCTTCAGTCCGTTACGCTCTTAAAATGATAGGCCAGGAAAATCTTGAAGAATCAATCCAGATGGACGTACTTCAGGAAGTTAAATCCGTTGGCCAGCGCGGACGCACAGTAGACCTTACCGAATTATCTCACATTGTAAATTCCTGCTTACACAATACAAAGTATAAGAAGAGCAACTAGCTTGCTCATAACTAAAATATAAAATAATATAAAATTTAATAATTTAACTTAGAGGAAACTATGAGAATAGGCTTATTGCATTCTCTTATCCGCAAGGATGAGAAATATTTAATTGACGAGTTCAACAAAATACCCAATGTTGAACTTGTTATGATTGATGACAGGGAATTATCATTCAATCTCGGTAAGGATAAATTTGACGTTGATATAGTTGTAGAACGTTGTATTAACCACTCGCGCGCGCTTCATGCGTTAAGGCTTTTTGAAGCCGCAGGCATTAAATGCGTTAACAGCTACAAGGTAGCTACAATATGCGGCGATAAACTTCTTACATCCACAATGCTTGCCGAAAACAACGTGCCACAGCCTGAAGTAAGGATTGCTTTTACAGAAGAATCGGCATTAAAGGCAATTGAAGATATGGGCTATCCGGTGGTATTAAAACCTGCGGTAGGCTCGTGGGGAAGGCTCCTTTCAAAGGTAAACGACCGGGATGCGGCAGAGGCTATTCTTGAGCATAAAACAGTGCTCGGCTCGTATCATCACTCTATTTTCTACATACAGAAATATGTAGAAAAGAAAGGGCGCGATATAAGGAGCTTTGTTGTAGGGGGAGAATGCATTGCGGCCATTTACCGCGATTCGCCTCACTGGATTACAAATACCGCACGCGGCGGCAAAGCTTCCAACTGTCCTGTTACCGATGAAATTTACAATATCTCCGTTGCCGCGGCCAATGCAGTAGGGGGAGGTATTGTGGCCATAGATTTATTTGAGACTGAAACCGGAATTAAAGTAAATGAAGTAAACTACACAATGGAATATAAAAACAGCATAACTACAACCGGGGTTAACATACCCGCTAAAATGGCCGAATATGTTATGAAAGTAGCCAAAGGGGAAATAAATGGATAAAATAAGAGTATCCGTAGCCGGCGGTTCGGGCTATGCCGGGGGCGATTTGATTAGGCTCCTGTTGTTTCATCCCTATGTGGAAATTAAACAGGTAACATCGGAATCGTATCTGGGCAAATTCCTTCATAAGGCTCATCCTAACCTTAGAAAAGTAACCCAGATGAAATTCACTTCGCTTAACGAACTTGAAGAGTGCGACTTACTCTTCCTCTGCCTTCCCCACGGAAGCTCGATGAAGAGAATGGATGAGTTCAAAGCCAAAGCCGGTAAAATAATTGACCTTAGCGCCGATTTCAGGATTAATGACCCGGCAGAATATGAAAAATGGTATCACCATCCGCATGCGCGCCCCGACCTGCTTAAAGAGTTCGTCTACGGAATACCGGAACTGCACCGTGAAGAGATGAAAAAGGCCAACTATATTTCGAGCGCGGGATGCAATGCCACCGCTTCCATATTGGGCCTTTATCCCTTATTTAAGAACGGCCTGATAGATGAAGAAAGGACTGTAATTGAGGTAAAGGCAGGCTCGAGCGAAGGGGGCAATAAAGCATCCGACGCATCGCACCATCCGGAGCGTTCCAATGTAGTGCGTTCTTATATGCCTACCGGACACCGCCATACTGCTGAAGTATTGCAGGAACTCGGTTTCGGAAAGAAAATAAATGTCCATTTCTCTGTAACTTCCATAGACATTGTACGCGGCATTCTGGCTACAATGCACGTATTCCTTAAAGATAATATTGATGAGAAGGAAATATGGAAAGTTTACCGCAAGGAATACGGCGAAGAACCTTTTATTAGGATAGTGAAAGAAAACGACGGAATTTACCGTTACCCCGAGCCGAAACTTCTCTGGGGCACCAATTACTGCGATATAGGATTCAAGAAAGACGAATTTTCGAACAGGCTTGTGGTTGTAAGCGCAATAGATAACCTTATGAAAGGCGCGGCAGGGCAGGCTTTGCAGGCTTTTAATTTAATGTACGGTTTCGATGAAACTACGGGGCTCGGTTTCCCCGGTTTGCATCCAATTTAATAGGAGCTAAAATGTGCAGATTGCTTTTTGTACGTTCCAATTATGAATTCAACATTGAAGATCATTTAAAACAGTTTGCCTCAATTGCCAGGAACAGCAAGGAATTTCAGGGGCACGGCTGGGGATGCTCTTTCATTATAGACGATGAATGGGTTCACTACAAGAATATTAAGCCTGTTTGGGAAGATGACCTTTCCCGTTTCGGCAAAACAACCCGCCTTATCGCTCACGCACGCAGCGCTTTCAGGGATAAAGATATAGTGGTTGAGAACAATATGCCTTTCTATAACGAAGAGTATGTATTTATTTTCAACGGCGAATTGCGCGGCGTTAAAATTAAGGAGGAGGGCAGAATTGGAGCCGAGAAAATTTTCAACTTTATCAGGAGATTTTACCAGGGGGATATGGAAGAAGCCCTTGCAAAGGGAGTTGAGCAGATTAAACTGCGCAGCTCTTACGTACGCGCAATGAACATTATCATAGCCGATCAGGATTATGTTTACATATCCGCTAACCATAACGAAGACCCCGATTACTTTACAATGCATATGAAGATGACGGAGGAATCGCTTATTGTATGTTCCGAAAAATACCCCGGCGAAGACGAGGGATGGGAAAAAATTCAAAATAATTTTACGGGAATGCTTGTATGATAATTATTAAAATTGGAGGGGGCAGGGAAATCAACCTTAAAGGCGTTGCCGCCGACCTTGCCTTATTGAAAGAACCATTTGTAATTGTGCATGGCGCTAATGCCGCGCGCGACGAACTTGACGAAAAACTGAATAAACAGAAAAAGGTGATAACTTCCATTTCCGGCTATTCAAGCGTATTTTCGGATGAGGATACTATAGACCTTATGATGATGGCATACGCGGGGCTTAAGAATAAGCGGATTGTGGAGCTTCTTCAGCAGGCAGGCGTTAACGCAGTAGGGCTTTCGGGGCTTGACGGCAAGATGATTGAAGGAAAGAGAAATACCGGCATTAAAGTGCGCGAAGAGGGGAAAACCAAAATTGTGCGCGATTTTTCGGGAAAACCGAAAAAAATTAACATGCCGCTACTCAATCTACTTCTTCAGAACGGATATATTCCGGTGCTTAGCGTGCCTATTATTGACGAAAATAATTTTGCCATTAATTCCGAAAATGACGATATAGTGGCATTGCTTCAGAGCGAATTGAAAGCTGATAAAATTATTCAGCTTATTGAGGCGCCCGGGTTCCTGGCCGATAAAAACAATCCCGATTCGGTGGTTAAAAATATTTCGCAGAAGGAGCTTGAAGCTCTCGAAAACCAGGTTGATGGAAGAATGAAAAGAAAAATTCTTGCTCTTAGAAAATTATTTGAAGCCGGACCGACTACCGTTTTTATTTACGACGGCAGGGCAGAACATCCGGTAATTGACGCATTAAATGAAAAGGGGACTAAAGTAGAATGAAAGACTACAGAGAACTTAACAGACAGTACGAAGTTGACGTATATCCCAAAAGGGACGTTGTATTGGTTAAAGGGGAAGGGGCTAAATTATGGGACGAAGAGGGAAATGAGTATATCGACTGTGCCGCGGGTATTGGCGTTGCCAACATAGGGCATGCAAACCAGAAACTTGCGCAGGCATTGTACGATCAGGCAAAGACACTTGTTATCAGCCCTAATACTTTTTATAACGATAAGAAATCGCTGTTCCTCGAAAAACTTATGAGTATAGTGCCAAAGAACCTTACAAAGGCTTTCCTTTGCAATTCGGGTACCGAGGCAATGGAAGCGGCAATTAAATTCACCCGCTTCGTTACGAAAAAGACCGATTTTATTGCCGCAATGAAAGGTTTCCACGGCAGGACACTGGGTGCTTTAAGCGCCACCTACAAAGAGGAATACAGGGAAGGATTCTATCCGCTTGTTGAAGGGTTTAGCCATGTGCCTTATAATAATTTTGATAAGCTTGCCGCCGCCGTTACCGATAAAACCGCAGGAATTATTCTTGAACCGGTGCAGGGGGAAGGGGGAATTAATATAGGCGATAAGGAATATTTCCAGAAAGTAAGAAAGCTTTGCGATGAGAAAAATATTATTCTTATAATCGATGAAATCCAGACCGGATTCTGCCGTACCGGAAAGATGTTCGCTACCGAATACCTTGGTATTGAACCGGACATTCTTACACTGGCCAAATCAATTGCCGGGGGCGTTCCTATGGGCGCCGCCGTGTGCTCTCCTAAAATTTCAATACCGATGAGCAAGCACGGCACTACTTTCGGCGGAAATCCTCTTGCATGCGCGGCCGGTATTGCGGCAATCGATTTTATGCTGGAGGAAAACCTTGCCGCACAGGCGGCCGAAAAAGGGGAGTATTTCGTCTCCCTTCTTAAAAATGAAACCTTAAGCAAGGTAAGGGAGATTAGGAACCTCGGTTTAATGGTTGGCATTGAAATTAAAGAAAAGGTCCAGCCCGTTCTGCAGGAGCTTTTAAAGGAAAAAATTATCGCACTTCCGGCAGGCACTACCGTAATAAGACTTCTTCCCCCGCTAGTAATTTCGAAAGAAGACCTTAAAACCGTGGCAGATACACTTATAAGGATGCTTAAGTAATCTACCCCCTGCGGTTAAATTTAAAGGCGCCCTGTGCGCCTTTTTTATTAGCCTGCCCTATCCCCGGCGCCTAAAAAAGCCCCTGCAATCTAAAGGTTTTGCGCCGGGTGGCGTTTTATAATTTTGGCTGGTCACTAATGTAACATTTTACTAAATTGCCCCATCTAATTGATGAACTAAATAATAATATATGCCGGCAGATATTTCTGTAATAGAAGCAAGAAAAGGGAATCAAAGGGCATTTAAGAAGCTCTATGATGATAATGTGAACCTGATATACAGGTTTCTGTATCAGTTCTCCCGAAATCCCGACCAGGTTCAGGAATGGACCCAGAGGGCGTTCATTAAGGCATTTGAAAATATTGACCGGTTCGAGGGCAATTCCAAATTCTCTACATGGCTTATTAAAATTGGCCTGAACGAAATGAAATCGGATTTTGCCCGCATTAAGGATAAAAAAACAGTCTTTCTTGAGGATGAAAATTATGATTCGGCTGTATCGGTTGAAGAAGAATTTGAATGGAAGCAGGATATGAAATGGCTTCTTGAGGAACTGGACGAATTTAAAAAAGCGGTATTCATACTTTACGAAGTTGAAGGATACTCCCACTCGGAAATTGGAGAAATGCTGAATATAAGCGAAAGTCTTTCGCGGACAACATTGTGCAGGGTTAAAACCCGGCTTAAAGAAAAATGGATTAATAGCAGAGGCAAATATGATTAAGCCTGAAGATTTTTATTCTGAAAAAGATTATCCCCGGGAGGGGATAAAAAACAGGATGTGGAAGGATATTAAAGGAGCGCTCCCTTCCGGAAAAAGAATGCCTGTAGTCAACTTCGATTCGAGAAGCTTCGCATTCGGTTTTGGAGCGGCATTCGCTTTTATATTTATTTGCGTAGGCGCTTTTACAATATTTTCAAAAGTAGTTGCAAAAGATGAACCCGTTTATGTTAAAGTGAACAACGCCTATTCCAAGGCAATAGATGAAGTGGAAAAATCGATTCCCGGGCTTTCAACGGCAAGCGCAAAATCGTACAGCCTAGATGAAAGGCTTAACGCCGGCAGAACCAAATTGAAATCGATTGACGCGGGTATTCTTGAAATTAAACAGGATGCAGGCCCTGCCGATTTTTCACCGGTAAAGCAGAGCCGTTTGCGCGAACTTTATAAAATGAAACTTGAAATATTAACCCGGATGATTGATATGGAGGAGAACGGTTTATGAGACTCTATCCCTCAATTATGATAATTCTTTTTCTCATTGCTTCTGCCGTTACAGCGCAGGAAAAAAATGTAGACAGGAATTTTAAAGTTAACCCGAATCAGAGAGTTTTCATCAACGGAATCTCGAGCATTCAGGTTAAAATTAAGGGGGGGGATAATAACGAGGGGAATATAAAAATTAATGTAAAAATTAATAGTTCCGATTCCCGTTTCGCTAATGAATATCTGCAGAATTTTGACGTTACCTATAAAACAGACGGTAATGATATTATAATTGATTTTATTGAAACCCCCAAACAGGGCAAATGGTCGGTGCTGGATATTTTTAAAGGCGATTTCAAATATTCTTTCTCTAAGCTTATAACGGGGGAAATTATACTGCCTAAAGGGGTAAATTTAATCGGCGATTTTAAGTATTCCGATATCAGCGTTAGCGGATTCGACCAGCCTTTATCCCTAAAGGGCAAGGGGAATCATTTTTCAATTAAGGACTGCGCCCGGGTAAATGACATTTCCAACGAATACGGCGATGTTACCCTTATAAATTCAGGGGGCAGATTAAATGCCGAGCTTAAGATTTCCCCAATAACAATCGATTCTTTCGAGGGCGCCGTTAAGGTTACTACTTCGGGCTCTTCGGCCACTATAAGCAATATAAACGGAAAACTCGGTTTGAATGCCTACAATACTAAGGCGGCTATTTCAGATATTTCGGGGGACGTGAGTATATATTCCGAAATTTCGGACCTGACAATAAAGCAGGTTAAAGGGTATCTTCAAATATATGATAAGACAGGAAAGATAAATGTATATGACGCGGGCACATTTAAATTGGAAGGGAATAAAAGCGATTTTTCTGCCGACAGGATTGCTTCGAAAGATAAAATTTTCTTTACCACCAAAGGGGGCACCTACCGCATTACAAATTCTTCGGCTCCTTTTTACATTGATGATGATAATTCAGTTTACAACTTAAATGAGGTAACTGGACCTCTATTCTATTCTGCTTCGAACAGCAGGCTGACCGGAAAGGATTTAAATGGGGACTGGAAATCGGATACCCGTTTTACAGAAATCAGTATTGAGGGAATATCAGCGCAGAAAATTGAAGCCGCCGGAAGGGGAAAATTATTTAAAGGTGTATTAAGCGGTAATCCTAAAAAAGTAGAAATTAAAAATCAGGAGGCGGATATCTTATTAAGCCTCGATTCAGCAATTAAAACATCCCTCTTTATGATTGCCAATCACGGGAGTTTGAAGTCCGATTTCCCTGTCAGGGTAATAAATGAAGAAGGCATATCAAAAGCGGCCGAAAGAATTAATGGCGGAGGCGCTGTTATATCCCTCGAAACAAAAGATGGAAATATTAAGGTAATTAAACATTAATTCTGCCCCATTTTCTCCCCCTTTAAATTGACTTTATACCATTTAATAAATAAATTTCAACTCGAATAAAGTTAAATTGAACTAATGATTGAAAATTATCTACCCGTATTTATAGTTATAATTGTCGCTGTTATTTTCGCAGCCGCTGTTATATACTCATCAACTCTATTCGGCCCAAGACGCCCGAATAAAATTAAAACCATGCCCTACGAAAGCGGTAAAAATCCCGTGGGTTCTACAAGCGAAAGAATTTCTATTAAGTATTATCTCGTTGCTATGCTCTTTATTATTTTCGATATCGAAGTTATCTTCGTTTATCCCTGGGCTGTCGAGTTCAAAAAACTCTTCGCCGCAACCGGTATATTTGCTTTCTTTCCCATGCTTATTTTCCTTATCGTTCTCGAAATGGGGTTCCTTTATATTTATATGAAAGGAGGATTAAATTGGGATTAGAAGCTAAACTCACGCAGGACGGATTTATAACAACAACAATCGATTCGGTAATAGCGTGGGCGAGAAAAAGCTCCGTATGGCCTATGCCTATGGGTATTTCATGCTGCGCTATTGAGATGATTGCCGCGGCCGATCCGAAATATGATATATCCCGTTTCGGTTCCGAAGTAATGCGTTTCTCTCCACGCCAGAGCGATCTTATGATTGTTGCAGGCACCGTTACTTATAAAATGGCTCACGTTGTAAGAAGAATATACGACCAGATGCCCGACCCCAAATGGGTTATTGCAATGGGCGCATGTACTTCAACGGGGGGCATGTACCGTTCGTACAGTGTTGTGCAGGGCATAGACCAGTTCCTTCCGGTTGATATCTATACCGCAGGGTGCCCGCCGCGTCCCGAAAATCTGCTTAACGCACTTATGGCCATTCAGGATAAAATAAGCAAAACCAGAGCGCGCGATTTTCAGGATAAAATTCCGTCTGAATTTTCTAAATAATAATTAATACGAATAATGAAAGACCTTATCATTCAAAAAATAAAAGAGCGCTTTGCCGATTCGGTAATCGAATTCTCCGATTTCAGGAACGACCTTTCCGTTCTGCTTAAGAAAGAGGCTATTCACGATGTTGCCCTGTTTTTAAGAGACGATGCCGACCTGAAATGCGATATGTGCAAAGACGCTACGGCAATTGACTGGGCCAGAAGAAAAAACCGTTTTACGGTTGTTTATCATATTTATTCTTTCAAGAATAATATTGAACTTAGGCTTAAAGCCGATCTCGACGAATCGGACCTTAATACTGTTTCCCTTGTTTCGGTTTGGAAAAGCGCCGAATGGTACGAAAGAGAAACATTCGATATGTATGGAATTAATTACGTCAACCATCCCGATCTGAGAAGAATTTACCTTCCCGAGGAATTTGAATATTATCCTCTTCGTAAGGATTTCCCTCTGCTCGGTATTCCAGGCTCGCTGCCACTGCCTAAATCAGAAAATTAATATGAAAAGAGAAATCAATATATCAAGCGACGAAAAACTGCTGAAAACCCTTAAAGAGCAGTCTTCCGATTTTACTATTGAAGACGCTCTTGAAAATGAAATGATAATCAACATGGGGCCTCAGCACCCCGCTACTCACGGCGTTTTAAGAATGGTCCTCCGTCTCGACGGCGAAACCGTTGTTGCCGCCGTGCCCGAATGCGGTTACCTGCACCGCGGCTACGAAAAAATGGCCGAGAATATGAGCTTTATTGAATTTATTCCTCATACAGACAGGCTCGACTATACCGGCACAATGTGCAACAACGTTGCATACGTTCTGGCGGTTGAAAAATTAATCGGGCTCGAAGCTCCTAAACGCGCTCAGTATATAAGAATGATTATTGCAGAGCTTTCGCGTATTGCCGCACACATGGTGGCTATTGGCACTTACGCTATGGACGTAGGAGCCGTTACAATGGTAATGTGGACTTTCCGCGAAAGGGAAAAAATACAGGATATTTACGACCGTCTTGCCGGCGCACGCTTTACTACAAGTTACACCCGTATAGGAGGGGTTGCTTCGGATATTGACGATGTTGCTCTTAAAATGGTTAAAGATTATCTGGACCAGCTTGCGCCCGCGTTGGATGAAATGGGGGCATTGCTTAATACAAATAAAATATTCCTCGACCGCCTTGAAGGCATAGGGGTGCTTTCCAAAGAAGACGCTATTGCCTACGGAGTTACAGGCCCAAGCTTAAGGGCTTCGGGGGTTGAGTACGACGTCAGAAGGGCAAAACCATATCTCTTCTACAACGAAATTGATTTCAATATCCCCACATATTCCGAAGGGGACTGCCTTGCGCGTTATCATCTGAGAGCCGATGAAGTGCGCGAGAGCGTTAAAATTTTATACCAGTGCCTGCAGAAAATTCCTGCCGGCGAAATAATTGCAAACGATCCCAAAAAGGTTATTGCGCATAAGACCGAAGTTTATTCGAAGATGGAAGAACTGATTCACGATTTTATGATCATTAATCAAGGCATCAATCCTCCGGTAGGCGATGTGTTTTTCAGTGCCGAAAATCCGAAAGGGGAACTCGGTTTCTACATTGTAAGCAACGGCTCGGGATATCCGTGGAAAATGAAAATCCGTTCCCCCTCATTCTGCAACCTTCAGGTGCTTGCAAAACTGTGCATTGGGCACATGATTTCGGATGTCGTGGCAATTATCGGCAGTCTCGATCCCGTAATGGGCGAAGCTGATAAATAATCGGGAGATTTCCGGCAGATGAACACTTTCTTTGTTAAACACCGGCTTACTTCTTGCACAGTTGATAAGGAGCTTATTGCCGGAATTGAGAATTTTATTGTTAACGAAGCAAAGGAATATCTTTCGTCTGTTGAAGTAAACGGAGAGGCAATCGGTTTGGATGCCCCCGTTGAAGAGCTGCTTCACATTATCATTCAGTCCAAATCGGGTTCCGATAAATTATCTTCTATTGCTGATTATATCGATCCATTTCTTCCGGATGACGTTCATACTGTGATTATCGATTTTAATTCATATAAAAATGCTTTTTTAAATATCAGGGTTGTTTTCCATTCCTCATTTTCTGAACATCCGGTAATCGAGATTTCGATGCACGGAGAAAACCTTAGGGAAACTGCCGCGAATTTTGTCTCGGGCATTAATGCCCTGGTTAACAAAAAGAGGAATAACAATCACTGGTTCCATAACAGGACTCTCTTGCTTTCCATCCTGTTTGTTTACACATTATGGAACATAATGAATTTTTTCATGATAAATTTTTCGCAGGGCTCGGGTCCTGCAGTTGTTTATAACAACATTCTTTATAATTTTCTTTTTGCGCTGCTTACGGTATGGATTATATTCTCAATTTTTATGCGTCCTTATATTACTTTCAAAACCCGCAGGCAGGGCATTATTACTCTAGGGTACAGCGTTTTTTCGCTCATTTACCTTTTAATGGTTATAGTTTTATTTTATACTAATTTTAACAAACAATAAGAAACCGGTTATGTCATTTAAATTCACAGAAGAAAATCTGAAAAGAATAGAGCAGTCGCGAAAAAAATATCCTACCGCCCTGGCGGCCGTTATGGATACGGTTTACATTGCTCAGGAACAGAACGGATACATAAGCACCGAAGTTATGGCCGAAATTGCCGATGTGCTCGGGATTGATAAAGTAAACGTTCTTAGCGTGGTTACTTTTTATACCATGTACCATACCAAGCTTATGGGCAAATACCATGTGCAGGTTTGCACCAATGTAAGCTGTATGCTTAGGGGAGGGTACGAAATTTGGGAGCAGGTTAAAAACAAATTCGGGCTCGATAATATGCAGACCTCGGCAGACGGCAAATTTTCCGTTGAGGAAGTTGAATGCATGGGTGCCTGCGGCTTTGCCCCTATGATTGCCGTTAATGAAGATTTTTATGAAAACTTAACTAAAGAAAAAGTTGAAGAAATTTTGGACTCGTTAAAATAATGGAAAGAATTGTCCTACCCGAAATAGAAAATTTGCACGATATTAATGTATATCTTGCAAACAACGGTTTTGAAGCCGCCAGAAAGGCTTTTAAATTATCCACCGACGATATTATTGACCAGGTTAAAAAATCCGGTTTAAGAGGAAGGGGAGGCGCGGCCTTCTCTACAGGGTTAAAATGGAGTTTTATGCCTAAGACTACAGATAAACCCAAGTACCTCTGTATAAACGGGGATGAAAGCGAGCCCGGTTCATTTAAGGACAGGCAGATTTTTGAATACAATCCGTTCCAGCTTATTGAAGGCATTATTATTGCCTGCTACGCTATAGGAGCCAAGACTGCATATATCTACATCCGCGGCGAATACCACAGGTGGGTTAAACTTATGCAGAAAGCCGTTGAGACCGCATACGAAAAAGGTTTTGCGGGGGAAAAGATGAAAGAAACTTTCGGCATCGATTTCTTCTGCGATATTCACGTTCATAAAGGTGCAGGCGCATATATCTGCGGCGAGGAATCTTCGCAGATGAATTCAATTGAAGGACTCCGCGGCTATCCCCGCGTTAAACCCCCGTTCCCGGCCCAGCGTGGCTTATGGGGATGCCCGACTACAATCAATAACGTTGAAACAATTACCAACGTACCACCGATTATTTTAAAAGGATGGGAATGGTTCTCGAAAATAGGCGCACAGCGCCATCCGGGTACAATCCTGTTCGGCATAAGCGGGCACGTTAACCGTCCCGGTGTTTACGAAGTTAATTCGGGTACACTGCTTACCGAACTGATTTACGATTATGCAGGGGGAGTACCGGGGCAGAAAAAAATTAAATGCGTAATTCCCGGGGGGTCTTCAATGCCTCCGTTGCGCGGCGACCAGCTTGAAGGTGTAAGGATGGATGCCGAATCGCTTAAGGAAGCCGGATCGGCTATTGGAACCGGCGGCATTATGGTTATGGATGAAGATACGAACCTGCTTGACGTATTATTACGGATTTCAAAATTTTACCATCACGAAAGCTGCGGACAGTGTACGCCATGCCGCGAAGGTACCGGGTGGCTCGAAAAAACTCTTAAGAGAATTAAAAACGGGCAGGGTACTTCGCAGGACCTCGATTTGCTTATTGATGTTGCAAACAATATAGAAGGCAATACAATTTGCGCCTTGGGCGATGCAGCCGCATGGCCGGTTAAATTTATGATTACACGTTTCCGAGATGAATTTGAGAAATATGTTAATAACGAAGTTTCTCTTCCGGTAGCCAACAAAGTGCATTCAATGCGCAACAGCGAAGTGCCTTTGGCCGCGGTTAAAAAATAGGTTTACCACCCCCTTAATCCCCCTCCTTATTAAGGAGGGGGAATTGGGAAATCATTTGCTCTCCTTTTACCGCCCCTTTGTCTGCAATATAATTCAATTTATACCTTATCTCTTTTTTTTGAAACATTTGTGTGTTTGTATTAGTATAATATTCAGTTCCGTTTAATTTTAACGGGGCTGTTAACGGGGACTGATATTT
>DAHYUM010000061.1 GCA_027398005.1 bacterium | reverse complement strand
TATTTTGCCAAATAATAATAGACGGGAGAGAACTCAAATCCACCCCCAAATACGCAAAAAAGCTGCCGGTGCGGCCGGGGAAAAATTACATTTCTTTCCCCTTATTAAACGGGCAAAATAGCCCGTTTTTGTTATAAAATACTAATTTGGCCAAACTTTTAATCTTGCCCGCCAAAACAGTGCAATAAAGCACCCCTTTCTTTGAAAAGACCCTATTTTTAGGTAATTTAGCAGGTTATATGAATACTAATTTACAACAAAAGGAGCCCTAAAAATGAAACTGGACTGGACTCAGTTTATAGGCAAGGCGCTAAACATAACAATGCTCGAAAATTACGGCGTAGTGTATTCAAAAGAGAATGCAGGACAGCCTGTTTTTTACGAAATAGTATTTAAGACCGGCACATTAACCGGCGCATACGAAGAAGGGCTGATGCTCGAATCGGAAAGGGATAATCAGAAATACAATATCTTCGTTCCCTATTCATCAATAAAATGTGTGGAAATATTTTAATTTATGAGAGCACTCACTCTTATTTTATTAATATGTTTTTCAACTCTTACCCCCGGGCAGAATGTAACCGTAAAGAGCCTTCAGGCATACGGGGGTAACGATCCTCTTTCAATTCCGCTTGTCATATCGTCAAAAGAATTGAATCAGAACCTGACCATAGAATTTGATATCGCCGCGCAGGCCGAGCCGAACCTTGTAATCGAATTCAAGTTCTGCGACCTAAACTGGCAGCCTTACAATAATGCATTTCTCTATAACCAGGGGAGGAATACATCGCAGACTCTCTGGTTCGATAATATCAAGATACCGGGCAGCGGGGCAAATTTCCATTACAAAGGCTCCTTCCCAAGTTTCGATGTTACTTTCCCCTTTCCGGGTAAATGGGCTTTTTATATAAGGGACTCAATATACCGGGATAAGGTATATGCCGTAGGCTATTTTTATGTTGTGCAAAATCCGCTCCCGTTCAAGGGGCATATAAACAAGGAAGTTCTAGAGGGGGAAATTAGCACTCCGGTTGAATTAAACCGGGTTTATTCCATCGGCGCCGATATTGTTCTGCCCGATTCCCTTGCCCCCGCCAATTTAATGGGAATTGAAATTGTAGAAAACCGTAAAATGTTCTCCCCCTATCAGGCGGGTAAAAACAATTCTGGTTTTTCGGTATATTCAACCGATGGAGGGCACCGCTTCAATTTTACAGCACGTAATGTGCGCCCCGGCAACGGATACAGGCATTTGGACCTGCGGGATAAAGCTAAATACAATTTCCCCGAAACCAATGCACAGTTCGACGGAATTGAATATTCAACATTCTACAACAGGCGCCAGCAGGATCTTGCCGGCGGCGAGCTGATTGAAAATTTCAGATATGAATATGCGCAATACTTAAAAGTAAAATTCCGGTTCCGTCCCCCCGAAAATACATACAAAAAAGTGTTCCTTACCGGCTCTTTTACTAATTGGGCCGTTCTGCCCCAAAACGAGCTTAAGAATGATAACGGATTATATACGCTTGATGTTGAGCTTAAAAGAGGCGAATACGACTATCAGTACGTTCTTGCCGATTTAATTGACGGGCAGGTAACAAATATCGACTGGTACACCCTTGAAGGAAATTTCTGGGAAACGGATAATGACTATCATATATTTTTATATTACTTTACCCCCGAGTACGGAGGTTATAACAAAATTATAGGCTATAAAAAATTAAGAAGCGGCGGACTATGAAAAAGATTAAAACAGCTGTTATTGGAACAGGGCACCTTGGCAAACTGCATACCAAATTATTAAGGGAAGTTGACAACTGCGAATTTATAGGCATATACGACAAGGATAGCGTAAAGGCAAAGGAAGCAGGCGCAGAGTTTGGCGTAAATGTATTTGAAACCCTTGAAGACCTCTTTTCAAAAGCCGAGGCGGTATCAATTGTGGCTACTACAAGCGCCCATTACGAACTTTGCAAAGCCGCGCTTGAGAAAGGAATTCATGTATTTGTCGAAAAACCGATTACCGCACAGATTTGGGAAGGGGAGGAAATTGTAAACCTTGCCGAAAAAAACAATCTTAAACTGCAGGTTGGGCATATAGAAAGGTTTAACCCCGCTCTCCTTTCGCTGGGTAGTTTCAATTTAAATCCGATGTTCGTACAATCGGACAGGCTTTCGCTCTTTAATCCCCGCGGCACCGATGTTGCCGTTGTACTGGACCTTATGATTCACGATATAGACATTATTTTAAGTCTGGTTAAAAGCGAAGTAAAAAATGTAAGCGCCAGCGGAATTGCCGTTGTAAGCAATAATATAGACATTGCCAACACCCGCATTGAATTTGAGAACGGCGCTGTTGCAAATGTTACAGCCAGCAGAATTTCTCAGAAGAGAATGAGAAAAATGAGGATGTTCCAGCGCGAAGGCTATATATCTGTCGATTTTATGGCAGGCTCGGCAGAAATATACCGCCTTGTAGAGCCGGGCTCCGGTTTGACTGACGGAATTATCTCGTTCGGCGAAATGGGCATAGGCGACAGGAAAAGAATGCTTATATACGAACAGCCGCAGGTAAAGGAAGTTAACGCCCTTAAACACGAGCTTCAGCTTTTTGTAAACGCCGTTGCTATGGATGAACAGCCGGTGGTAAGCGGACTTGACGGCCTTAAAGCTTTAAGGGTTGCGGATACAATAATTAAAAAAATAGAAGAATCAACGGTAACATTTTAAATAGGAAACTGCTTATGGGCAGAATGAAATATTCAATCGGAATTGATCTTGGCGGCACCTTTATTAAAATGGGCATTGTTAACGAAAAAGGGAAAATAATAAAGAAAGTAGAAATTGAAAGCAAGGCAAAGGAAGGGCCCAAAGAAGTTATTAAACAGCTTAAGCAGGGCATAAAACTGGTGCTTGCCAATAACCTTAAGAAGATTGAAGGAATAGGAATAGGTTCGCCCGGATTGATAAATTCCAAGAAAGGGGTTGTTGAAAACCCGCCTAATTTCCCCGGCTGGGAAAAAGTAAACCTGAAAAAAATTATTGAAAAGGAATTTGATATACCTACCGAAATTGAAAACGACGCCAATGCCGCCGCCGTTGGAGAACTTATTTACGGCGCGGGCAAAAAGCTTAAAAGCTTTTTGATGGTTACTCTAGGCACCGGCGTAGGGGGGGGAATTATTTACAACAATAAAGTATTCCGCGGAGATACCGGCGCCGCAGGCGAAGTAGGGCATATAACAATAGACCACAACGGCGATCCATGCAACTGCGGCTCGCTAGGATGCATCGAATCGTATGTGGGAAACAACTACCTTACGCAGAGAATTAAAAAAGATTTAAGACAGAATCCCGATTCGGCAATTATTAAACTTGTTGAAGGGGATATGAAAAAGATTTCACCCCGCATAGTTCACGAAGCGGCCCTTCTAGACGACCCGTTTGCCAAACAGGTAATTGCCGATACGGGAAATAAACTAGGGCATGCACTTGCCTCGGCAATTAATGTGCTGGATATTGCCAATATAATTATTGGGGGGGGCGTGGCAGGTTTCGGCAAGCTACTTTTCGATTCGGTTGAACATTCCGCTAAAGAACGCGTTTTAATTCCAATTAAGCCGAGAATTAAAGTTTACCCGGCAAAGCTTAAAAACGAAGCGGGTATTAAAGGCGCCTCGGCTTTGGTATTTTATAAATCATAAAGAGAGAACGGCTTTTATTTGAATTACTCGACCGTTAAAATATTCATTCTGCTTATTATTATTCTGGCTGGCGCAATGCCCGCCGGGGCACAGGTGAAAACCGATACCTTAATGCAGGCCGCCTCTGCTGTTTTAAAGGACTCCACTGCCACCGATACTTCCAAATTGAAAAAGAAAAACGATTTTGACGCCGTCGTTTATTCTACCGCTTCCGATTCCATGATTATGAACGCGCAGACAAGGAAAATGCGAATATACGGCAAGGGGGAAATTAAGTATAAGCAGACCGACCTTAAAGGGGGGCAGATTTTTGTAGATTATAATTCAAGCGAGCTTGAAGCCTACGGAGTGCCCGATTCGACCGGTAAAAAATTTAAGGATACTCCCGTTCTTAAGGATGGAAACCAGTCCTACGAAGGACAGAAAATGAGGTACAACTTTAAGACCCAGCAGGGTTTTATTTCGGCCGCAAGCAGTAAGGAAAAAGATACCCGCTACGAAGGGGAAAAAGTTAAGAAGGTGGATAAGGAAACTTTCTTCATAGAAAACGGAATATTTACAACGTGCGACGAGAAAGACCCCCACACCTATTTTTCGGCCGAGGAAATGAAGGTAATTACAAACGACAAGATAATTGCCAAATGGGTATTCATGTATATTGCCGGCATTCCACTTCCCATTCCCCTGCCGATGGCAGTTATACCCAACCAGACGGGGCGGCGGAGCGGTATAATTATTCCCGGCTACGGAAATGATATTAACAGGGGTTTATATCTTTCGCATCTCGGTTACTATTTTGCCTTAAGCGATTATTACGACCTTGCCCTTTCATCCGATTTGTATTCACGCGGCGGCTACGGGCTTAAGGGAAGGATACGCTATAATAAGAGGTACGATTTCAGCGGCGAGTTTAATGCGGGTTTCTCCAATATCTCAACCAATTCGGGCACCAGCAGGGAATGGAACCTCTCTTTAAGCCATAACCAGAAACTTGACCCTACTTCTTCGCTGGTAGCTCAAATGCAGTTCAGGTCGCAGTCATACAATACGTACAATACTTATAATTACAACGACCTTATGCAGCAGCAGGTTTTTTCATCGGCCACTTTCTCAAAGATATTCGAAGATTTCGGGGCCAGCATGTCGGTAAGTTATAACCGTTCTCAGAATATGAAAGACGGCACCTACAGCGAAAACCTCCCCAGCGTCGATTTCAGCAAACAGTTATTCTACCCTTTCAAGAGCAAAAGCAAAGGGGGAATAATAGATACGAAGTGGTACGAACTTATAGGGGTAAACTACAGCGCGAATTTCGAGAACCAGAGGGTTAAATCGGCCGATTCGCTTGCAGTTCACGCCGGATTAAGACACAACCTGGCATTAAATTTTTCTACCAAGGTTGGCTATTTCAGCCTTACCCCTTCGGTAAACTATGTTGAACGGTGGTATAATAAGCGGCTCGAAAAAGCTGAAGTGCCTTACGATTCTGCCGGCACTACAAAGTACCGTATTGTTGACAGGGAGATAAACGAATTTAATTTTGTAAGGAATTTCAGCCTTAGCCTTTCCACCTCAACAAAATTATACGGTATTTTACCCGCCAACGGATTTCTGGGCATTGAAGCTTTCCGCCATACAATTACACCGATGATTTCATATAATTACACCCCCGATTTCAGCTCGGACCGGTGGGGCTATTACGGAACGCTTATAACGCACGACGGGAAGAAAATACGCTACGATAAATTTTCGAACGAAGTTTACGGCGGAGCCGGCTCGGGGGAAAGCCAGTCGATTTCTTTCGGCATAGGGAACATATTCGAATTGAAAACCGCAAAGGACCCTACCGATACAACTTCGCAGTCGAATAAAATTCAGCTTCTTAATTTTTCGGTTAGCAGCGGTTATAATTTTGCGCGGGACAGCATAAAGCTTAGCGATATGAACGCTTCATTCAGAACACAGGTAAGCGATCTGCTCGATTTTTCGGGAAGCGCAAATTATACTTTTTACGATATTGACAGAAACGGCAATTCTATAAACAAATACCTGTCATCGGCGGGCAAAGGATTATTCAGGATAACTAATTTCAATTTTACCATTTCTACCAACCTCTCCCCCGAAAAATTAAGGCCTTCGGCAGGCGGGCAGCAGCAATTACAGCCTGTTAACACAGGCGATATGAGCAGGCAGATTAATAAGGGGCTGGATATGATTAACCCCAACGCCGAAACCTCTGCCGATTATTCTATACCTTGGAATTTAGGCTTCTCCTTTAATTATAACTCCAATATGAGAAACCCGGCATACCAGACAAAGACAGCCAGCATGATGGCAAATTTCAGCATGAACCTTACTAAGAAATGGAAATTCACCATCTACGGCAACTACGATTTTGAGACCAAGCAGGTATCGGCGCCGCAGGTTACCGTTAACCGCGATCTCCACTGCTGGGAAATGAACCTTACATGGCGCCCGCTAGGGCTTTACAGAGGCTTCTATTTCATTATCCGTATGAAAGCCCCCGAGTTCCAGGATATTAAAATTGAAAAAACAGATGGTCAATTTTCGGGTCTGCGCTAATATGATTAAGAAATTTCTTATTGACGGCAACAACCTGATGGGTAAAATTCCGGAATTGAAAAATATTTCGAGGGAACAGAAACAGCTTTCGCGCGAAAGGCTGGCCGCCATGCTTGACCGCTATTTCGCCGGCAAAAAGGTTAAAGCCGTTCTTTATTTTGACGGGTTTGCGGGGCCCGCAATTAATACTTCTTCCCTTTCAATACATTATTCAAACAGCCGTACCGCGGATGATTTAATACGGCACGATATTGAATGCGCAAAAAACCCTAAACTTCTTACCGTTGTATCTTCCGATAACAGCATTGCCTCATTCGCAAGGGCCTGCTCGTGCGAAATTATAAAATCGGAAAAGATGCGCGGGGAATTATCGAAAAAAGAAACAAATATTGAGGCGGAAAAAATAAAAGCAATAAGCAACGAAGAAATAAAGAGACTATTCTCCGCCTGAGAATTGTACAGAGGAATTAATGAAAAGCACAATTAAAAAAGTACTTATTAAGCTCGGGGCCATTGAAAGAGCCCGTTTGATATATAATTCGGCTAAGTCTGCATCGAAAGATGTAATTAAAGAGGAAATAAAATATAAAAAGCATAACCTGCCCGACGGCTACCCCGCCCCTCCGAAGGAATTGATATTCTTAATCATCGGGCTCGGCTGGAAATCGGTTTATTACAATTCGGGCAGGCAGATTTACACCGAAATGGAATCCCTTTTCAGCAGGAACGGAATTGATTTCGCTTCTTTCGAGCGGGTGCTCGATTTCGGATGCGGTTGCGGCAGAATTATAAGGCATTTCAACAACAACCTTAAATCGGTTAAACTTGCAGGCACCGATTATAATACAAGCCTGATTACCTGGTGCAGGGATAATCTTACATTCGGTGATTTCAGGACAAATAAACTTGCCCCCCCAATCGATTTTGAAGACAACTCGTTCGACCTTCTCTATGCGCGTTCTGTCTTTACCCATCTTACACGCGAACTGCAGGGAGAATGGATGAAAGAATTCAGGAGGGTTATTAAAACCGGGGGCTACCTTTATATTACCACACACGGTTTGAACACATTCACCAACCTTACCGGCGACGAGAAGAAGGAACTGAACAACAGCGGCATTATTACCATCAACAAGAATATTGAGGGGGATAATAAATGCTCAACCTACCAGACTAAGGAATTCGTCTTAAATAATCTTGCTAATGGTTTCGAGCTTGTAAGCTTTACCCCCGGCCAGAGCAGAACCGCGTCGCCGCAGGATATTTACATCCTAAAAAAGATATAGATTTTTTATTGATTTAGTTTTATTTTTAGCGTCAATTTTTCAGAAAGGAAATACTAAATGGCATCATTTAACTGGCACGATTCCTACTCGATAGGCAATACCGAAGTTGACACACAGCATAAAAGACTTATTGTAATTATAAATGAATTATACGAAGCCAATAGAAATCGGACAGGGCAAGCGGTAATTGAAAATACCCTAAATAAGCTGGTTGATTATACCAACTATCATTTTTCCAAAGAAGAGGAAATGTTTACAGCTTATAATTATCCGGGCAAAGAGAATCATACTGAACTTCATAACGATTTTAAGGAAAAGCTTGAAAAGCTTAAAGAAAAAGCGGACTATAACGACCCTGCCGTAATTACCGACACTTTAAACTTTCTAATGGACTGGCTTGTGGACCACATTATTGGAGCCGATAAGGACTTCGGGATATACATGAAGAGAGTGGAATTATAACAAAAAGCCCCTGATATCAGGGGCTTTTTAATATAAGCTTATTTAATACCTGCCCATTGTTCGAGCATATCAGTTGTAACCGATTTCGGTCTTTCCAACGGATAACCTAAGCCGCGTGCCCAGATGATATTGGCGCATATTCCGAATGCTCTTCCTATTCCGAATAGAACAGTATAGAATTCGTATTCCGTCAAACCGTAATACCACTGGATAACGCCCGACTGAGCGTCCACATTAGGCCATGGATTTTTTGCCTTACCCTGTTCAACAAGAATTGGAGGCACAACTTTATAAAGAAGGTTTACATACTGGAATAAATCGTCATCGGCAAGGTGCTTAAGGCAGAATTCCCTCTGTGCCGTATAACGGGGGTCGGTTTTGCGCAGTACTGCATGGCCGAATCCCGGAATAACTTTGCCCGATGCGAGGGTATCGTTTACGAATTTTTTCATTTCTTCTTCGGTAGGAACTTTTCCTCCCATCTGTTCCTTTACACCCTGAATCCAGCGGAGAACTTCTTCGTTTGCCAAACCGTGCAGAGGGCCTGCAAGGCCATCGAGCATAGCCGATATTGAATAATAAATATCGGATAAAGCGCTCGAAACGAGATGCCCCGTATGGGCGCTTACGTTTCCGCTTTCGTGGTCGCTGTGAAGTATAAAGAACATACGGGCTACATCATCGTATGGTTTTTTAATTCCCATCATATGTGCAAAGTTGCCGCCGAAATCGAGATTCTTATCGGGCGCAATGATATCGCCGTTTTTGTATTTCCATCTGTAGATGAAAGCGCCGATTTCGGGAAGTTTGGCAAGAAGATTGAGAGAATCTTCGTAATAAGCATCCCAGTATTCGGTTTTCTTTAATGAATGATATTTTTTAGCGAAGATCGATTCTTTCTGCATTGCAAGAATAGCGGCTGAGAACATTACCATTGGATGCGAATCCTTAGGGAATGCCTTAAGGATATCGTAAACATAAGAAGGCACTGTGCTTCTCTTCTTGAATTCCTCTTCCAATTCCTTAATTTCGCTTTCCGAAGGGACATCCCCGGTAAGCAGAAGATGGAAGAGAGCTTCAACGTAGGGCATTTCGCTTCCTGCCGGTTTGGGAAGTTTCTCTAACAATTCCGGAATAGTCATATTGCGGAAACGGATACCTTCCTGCGGATCGAGATAAGAGATGTCGGTTACGAGCGATTTGATATCGCGCATTCCTCCGATAGCTTGACCAATATCAACTTCGTCAATCTTAACATTGCTGAATTCTTTAAGGAGTCTTGCGGTTCTTGGGCGCCAGGCTTCAATTTTTGAAATGAGATTTTGTTTAACTGCAGACATTATTCCTCCATAATGGTTGATGAAAACTTTAGGCATAGAATCAGATAATAAGGCATAGTATCCTAGTCATAGGTCAAAAAAAAACGTCACTAATTCAACACACTTGCTGCGGCTTCAATGCCGCTCTTGATTGCTCCTTCAATAGTAGCAGGAATTTGAGTGTCCGTCCAATCCCCCGCAAGCATTAAATTCTCAAGGGGGCTCTCAACATTTCTTCGCTCTAAGTTAGATGCACCATCGGGTATAAACGTCGCATTCTTTTCTTTAATAACAATAGAATCTTTAATCTCAGATATATTAAAGTAAGAAAAATATTTTTGAATTTCCAAACAAAATAATTCTGTTATCCTTTCATTCGAATAATTAATTATCTCCCCCGCCGCGCTGGTTATAACGGTTATATGGGTTCCTTTATTGAAAAGCCAGTGAACCGGAGAACCCGTAAGGGCATAAAATCTCTCTTTGAAAGGATTCTCTTTAAGCCACAAATGGACTGAAACGATAGGTGAATGCTCCAGCCGCGGTAATTTAAATTTAATTGCTTGAGGGTTTAACTTAATCCGGTTAAGCGCGTTAACAGGAACTGCCGTAACAACAAAATCGAACCGGTCGTAAATATTTTTTGCCGTAATAATTTTTACCGCCTTTTTGCCTGCCACCTCAATTGAAGTAACCCGTTCCGAAATGATTATTCTTCCCCCTCTGCTTTCTATAAATTCTTTTGCCTTAAATGAGAATGTTTCGCTGAGTGAGTTTTTAGGGAAAACAATCCGCGCCGAACCTTTTCCGGTAAGAAATATTTCGTGCAGTATATGGCGGAACATTTCTGCCGAGCCTCTTTCAATTCCCGTATTCAGAGTACTTATGGCAAGAATATTCCACAGGGCACGCACCGTATTTTTTGACTGCCCCCCTTTTGCAAGCCATTCTTCAACAGTTAAATTTTCGCAGTTGTGCCCAATGTAAAATATTTCAGCAATAAAAAACTTCAATACCGCTAATCTTTCGGCTAAGGAAAGAGCCTTGTATTTCATTATTGCGGCAGGCAGGTTAAAGGGGTATAATCCGCGCGATGAATCGAGGTAATAGTCTTTACCCCCCTCATCAACAAAATGGATTTTAAGTTTTTCCTGAAATTCAATTTCATCGAGGGCATTAATAGTTCTCAGGAAATCGAGAGTATGTCGGTAGCAACCCATCATTATATGCTGACCGTTATCGATATATCCGCCGTTCCGGCTTAAAAAGGAGTATGTTCTGCCCCCCAATTTAGGGGAAGATTCAAGGAGTGTTACATCAATAGAGTTATCGGCAAGGCGGGCGGCTGCAGCAAGCCCCGCAAGGCCTCCCCCTATAACTATGCATTTTTTCATCAGTAAATAATGCTGTATTTTAACCAGACCCCGAGCGAGATAACCGCTTTTTCGGCCTTGTTTATTCTTATCTTCTTTGAATAAACGTCGAACTCTTCCTTTTCCAGTTTATAGAGAAGTTTTTGGTATATATGTTGCATTGCGCGGGCGGCAAAAAGGGATGATTTATCCTCCCTGTCCAATGAGTCGTTTGCCCTGTTAAAGAAATCCTGAGCCCTGTCTGCTTCGAACTTCATGAGGGAAACAAAATCGGCATTATATTTATTTTCAAATATATCGTTATCGGAATAGTTGAAACGGAGAAGGTCTTCCTGCGGAAGGTAAATTCTTCCGTTATCGGCGTCAACCTTAACATCCCGTAGGATATTAGTCATCTGCATTGCAACACCCAGGTTAACGGCGTAATCCTTGGTAGATGAATGCTTGTACCCGAATATCTCTATGCACATAAGCCCCACGGTAGAAGCTACCCTGTAGCAGTATTCAACCAGGTCGTCGAACTTAAGGTATCGTTTTTTCTGCAGGTCCATTTCCATACCTATTATAAGCTCGAAGAAAGGGTCTACAGGGATATTGAATTGTTTAATAATTGCGCCGACTTTATTTAGGAGCTGATAATTTGAACTTCCCTTTAGGGCTTTTTCAAATTCAATTCTCCATTTCCGCAGTCTTTCATATTTAATATCGTCCGGTTCGTTTCCTTCATCCACAATATCGTCGGTCTTACGGCAGAAGGCGTAAACGGCATTCATCGCGTCCCTTTTAGGAGGGGGCAGTAAGCTGAACGCATAATAAAAACTGCTCTTGCTTTCCTTTGCTATTTCTTTTGCCTTATCCTGCATTATCCCATTAATCCTTTCACCATTAATTTTAAGTAATCAATTTTCGAAAGAAACGGACGTTTGTTTAGAACATCATAATCGAGGGCTATAATTTTATAGAGTATTTCCTTCCCTCCGTAAATCGTCCACGAAATCTGGTATTTCATTTTATAAGGAAGTATTTCAATAAGATAACTTCCTTCCATAAACAATTTCAAATTTCTCTTAAGCTGGAATTTCATCAGTTCCCTGAAATTCCCGCCCGAAGCCCGTTCGGTAAAGGACTTTTCATCAATGCCGAACTGCCTCATCTCATCTTCCGGAATATAAATACGCCCTTTCTTATAATCAACAGAAATATCCTGGTAAAAGTTTACAAGCTGGAGCGCGGTGCATACTTTATCGGAATATTTATAGCACTCCGGATTTTTAATATGAAAAAGCCGCAGCATAATGCGCCCCACCGGATTGGCGGAGCGGCGGCAGTATTCCAACAGCTCTTCAAAATTGGAGTATCTGGTTTTCGTAATATCCTGCCTGAAAGCCGAAAGGAGGTTCAAAAAGTGCTCTTCTTCAATGCTGAATTCATCTATTGTGTTTTTCAGTGCACGCCAGAAAGCCCCGTCAAAATCGTTTTTAAGGCATCTTTTCAGCTTGTTTTCGTAATCATCAAGTTTTTTAATTCTTTCTTCCGGGGTATCGGAACCTTCATCGGCAATATCGTCGGCAACCCTCGAAAAAGCATAAATTACGGCAATATGCTTCCTAAGCCTTTTAGGCGCCAGCCTCGAAATTACCGGGAAATTCTCGTAATGCCCAGCCGCAAGCTTGAGCGCCTCGGAATATGCTTTTTCTGTTTCATTCATTTTTTTGCTATTCTCTACTATAATTGAGCATCTAAAACTAAAAAATAAACAATTAGTTTTATAAATTTACACTGATAATTTAGCAAATAGATATGAAAAAATATTTAATTATAATAGCCCTATTATTGAACGGGATTTCAAATGCGCAGGACTTCAAGTTCGCCGTAATTAAGAACCTGAATGAATTAAGGGCCTCAGGCTCCGTAAGTCCCGATTCTCTTAATAAAATTATTTCATCCGGCGGATTCGATTCCTTTGTAAGCACCGGCAACCTTACCAATAGAGGGACATTAACCGAGCTTGACACCGCCAAGAAATATCTCGACAGCACAAAGCTAACCTATTCGGTACTGGGGGGCATAAACGAATTTTCGGCCGGGTACCCGTCAATGCTTAATATGGATAAGTTTTTCGAGGATGATTCTTTCGTTAAAACGGCCGGCGATTATTTGTTGATTGGCGTTCAATCAATTTCACTTGCCGACTGCCGGAGGGCTCATATTTCCCTTGAAACTCTTGCCCGCTTAAAATCATCGCTGGCCGGGGCCGGTGGCAAAAAAATAATTTTATTACTCAATGCCGAAACTGATGCGATTGATAATTTCTCATCGCTCAAAGATTTACTCGCACCTTATCAAGTGGGCTTGGTAATTACGCCCGAATATTTTCCGAAAACTGTGAAAACAATAATTGCCGGCAGAAGAAAAAGAAGTGTAAGAATTAATCATTATGCCCCCTTTATATACGGAATTGAATTAAGGAATGATTCCCTTTTCACATATCTCTATTCGGGGGGAAATGGTTTTCAGGCATCGGAAGGGGACGTTTTTGAACCCGTTAATATGGAACGCCTTGCCGGGAAAGGGAACGGGCAGGAAACAATAACAAGCCTTATTCCTTCAACTGTTTCATCCTATTCCGGTTTACTTCCTTATAAAAACAACCTGATTATTTCCTCGGCAGACGGCTCTGTAGTATCGTACAATCCCGATTTTTCGGCTAAATGGAAGTACCGTATGAGCAATTCTATTGCCTCATCGCCTATCATATCGGACAGCACATTAATTCTCGCATCGGCGGGGGGAGACGTAATTCTGCTTGACCCCGTAAAACGAATTGAACAGCAGTCTATAGGCATCGACTGCGAAATTACAAGCGAACTTGAGATTATCCATTACAAAGGGGATAAGGAATTATTAATACCTAAATCCACCAAATCGGATAAAGCGCTTTTATTCGGAAGCGCCGAAGGGGATATTTTCTGCTACGATTTGGAGACTATGCAGGAATACTGGAACAACAGCGATTCAAAATCGGCTCCGGTAAAGAATATAATAGATACTGGCACTATGATTGTATTCAAAAACGGAGAGGGGAAAATAATTTGCATCGACAGCCGTTCAGGACAGCTTATATGGCGCTGGGGCAATAAGGATACTTATGCCGATGTTGCAACCTGCCTTTATTTCAACGGCAAGCAGATAATTTCGGTTACTAACAAAGGCACTTTGGTGGGAATTGATTTCCTTCTCGGCGTTGCCGAATGGCAGTTCGACAAAAACGATGTGAAGGATATTTACATTGCGCCTGAGAATGATAAAATAATTTTAGCCCTCGGCGAAGGAAAACTATATCAGGTTAATTCTAATTCGGGTAAGCTAATAAGGGAGACACGCTTCCGCGATAAAGGGATTGATTCCTTTATAACGGATATAAATGCCGATCCGCAGTTATGGCTTTTATCTTCGGGAAACCAGTTGTACAGGCTGGAAAAGAATTATACATTAAAAAAATATGCTTATGCGGGTCCCGCGCCGGTGGTTTCCATTTATCCCGGTTCCGAAGGGGGAATTTTTATACTTAATTCAGACGGACAGTTATTTAAAACGGAAGACGCAAAAAAATGAATAAATTCGACGGAATAATTTTTGACATAGACGGTACTCTTGCTTCTACAAACAACCTTATTTTCGCCTCGTTTAACCATGTTGCCGAAAAATACCTTAATAAAACTTTTACCTGGGAAGAAATCCACTCACTATTCGGGCCTACCGAAGATGTGATTCTTAAAGATATGATGAAAGAAAATTTTGAAGATGCTAAAAAGGATTACTACGCGTTTTATACGGAACAGCATAACAGAATGGCCGATATTTACCCGGGGATGAAGGAACTTATTAT
>DAHYUM010000060.1 GCA_027398005.1 bacterium | reverse complement strand
ATTTTCATATCCCAAATAGAAACTGCCGGTAATCCATTGTTTGCTATATTCCAGGAAGAGCCGCCGTCCGTTGATTCGAATAAGCCTATCTCTGTTCCCGCCCAAATAATCTGGGTATTGTAAGGCATCACTAGCACACAGTAAGTTGCAACGTTCGGAAATCCGTTAAAGCTGATTGAACCCGATCCGAAGCCGGAAAAATCTTGCCATGTAACTCCCAGATCGGTTGTTTTAAGAATTTTAGGATATCCCGAAAATGAATATGTTATATATGCAGTGTTCTGCTCTGCCGGATGAGTGCTTATGCCTGTAATGCTTCCCATTGAAAAATTTAATTTATTTACTGGAGAGAATGAAAGTCCGCCATCCTGCGAAACGAACAAATAACTGTAGCCGGATGAAAGAGCCGAGCCGGCCCATACTACCTGCGGTTCGGCAAGTGAAACAGCTACGGGAGTTGAAGTACCATTGAAATGCCATCCGCTTACGGGAGTATTGTACCACGAGGCGCCGAAATCTTCCGATTTCCAAACGCCGCTTGTTCCGGTTGTATATATTACGTCCGGGTCGCTGTTCGATTTAGCAATTTTCGAAATGAAACATCCTTTGCCGCTTCCCGTATCGGCAAGTCCGTTCTGTCCATTCGTCCAGGTTACTCCTCCATCTGTAGAACGGTAAAACCCGTTATACTGATACCCCCCAATAATCTTATTCGCATCATTATAATTCCACGATACGTCAAAACCGTCTCCTCCAATAGCCCTGTAATAAACGGAGCTCAAATTAGCGACGGAGCCCCGCGGAGAAAGCCATGTACCGTTATCCTGAGTGCCTCCGAAATATTCATCGGCTCCCGGCTTTTTATCGGCTCCGTAGAACTGTGTTGTATTATAGCCCCCGTTAAGGGCTTCGTGCCAGGCGCTTCCACTGTTCATGGAATAGGCCACTCCCCCGTCGTTGCCGTTGATAATCCAGAATGAATTTGCAGCTTCATCTATAGGAACTACAACTATACTATGCTGATCGGAATGGATATAAGGCTTGCCGTATGAACCGTATGCGTCGGTCAACGGGGTGAAGGTTGCAAACAAAGTAGAAAGCGTACCCCAATTGAGCTTTAAAGTTGAAGCGGGCAATGCGGCCGGATTCCAGGTTCCCGAAACAAGAATTGGCCACATTGAAAAAATATCTTTATATACTATACCATTATTAACGGCAATATTTGAATCAGGTCCATTTGGATTGTATGTTACCGCATTTACGGCAAGATATTCTCTTCCTAGGTTATTGGCATCATAGGTAATAAGATCAAAAGCTCCGTCGCTTGCCCAGTCCCTGAAAGAGACCATTAATTGCCTGTTATTTGTTACATCCCAAACTTCAAAAGGTACAGTAACATAATCCATATAATTATAATCGCCATTGGATACTCTTACAAATCTGTGGGCTTTCTGCGATTTACCCGGACCGAACCGGATTTCTACGGCAACATATTCGGTATCTGTTAAATGAAACATATCTGAAGTGAAGGGGGAAAAATTGAAGAAATCAACTCCTTTCCCAATGCCTCCGCTTCTCCACGCGCCCCCCCAATTAACAAAGTTTAAAAACGATGATGTGCCGTTTTCGTCAATTGAAATCATTCCTGTTGAGCTGGTCTGGCCTCCGGTTAAATCGGTGCGCCATAAATCTATACCGCCGAAAAGAGCACTGTTTGCATTATACGGATGTGCTTCCATTGTGTTATCGTACCAACCCTGACCGTTGAACCAATCGGGCATTGTACCTGAAGCGACTTTAACCTCGGACCAGGTATTGGCGCCGTCTTTAGATACAGCCATTTTAGCCGTAGTCGATTCAATATTGGCAAATATCACGTTATTATCTTTGGGAGAGATTGCAATTTCATAACGGTTGCCGGTCGGCAGGCCCGTGCTGGCTTTATTCCAGATTGTGCCCCCGTCGGTAGATTTATAAACACCGTCTCCGTTAACAGTCGCATATTGAATTGAAAAATTTCCGGGTGTGGCGCGCAAATCCTGCACTCTAGCAGATGCGGTAAAAACTCTTGTCCAGTTGGCGCCGCCGTCATTCGATTTCCAAATACCGGCAGGCCCTTCGTTTGTGGCCGCTAGAAGAAGGTTCTCATCCGAGGGGTCAACAATTATCCTGTTAATATTCCTGAAATTAGTATTTGCAGTAGCCGCAAGGAGGTTCCATGTATCACCTCCATCGGTGGATTTATAAATTCCCCCTCCGTCAACGGCATCGGCATTATAAAATCCCTCCCCCGTTCCGCAGTAAAACACCAGGGGATTTTTTACTGACTGGACGAGCACAGTTGTTGCAAGGTTAGGCATATCGGGGGATTTATTAATCCAGTTGGCTCCTGCATCTGTTGTTTTCCAAATACCTCCCCCAACCGAACCGGCAAACCAGGTCTTATGGTCGGCGGCTCTCGTATCTACAACTATGCCCCTTGTCCTTCCGCTTACATTGCCGGGCCCTCTTTCAATCCAGTTAAGGCTTTGGGCAGATTTGAACATTCCCGCTTTTTGAATGGCTTTCTGTAATTCCTTTTGCTGATATCCTACTTTGTATGAAGGAACCGATTCACCGTCGCGGGTTCTAATCATCTTTTGGAATTCGGCAAACTTATCGGGGTCATCAAATTTTTTGCCTTCCCCCTCCTCCTTTTCGCGTGCAATGGACTTTGAATGCTTAGCCTCCCTTATTCTTTTGCGGAGTTCGGCTTTTGTAACAGCTGCATGTTCCTTTTTCTTTAAAGACGCTGCGGCGTCATCCTGCAATTTTACATTCTGCGCAACAACTGAATTTGCCAAAAGAGTAATAAACAGCAAAAGCGCAAACAACAAGGCCGGGGAGAGATGTTTTTTCATCAGATTATTCCTGCTTAATATTAGATGTATTTACTTTTTTTGTTTTAGTCAAAACGTCAAAGATATATCCGCCGTTCCCTTCTCCTGTTGAAGTTACATTGCCCGGAATAAAATTGACCAGCACGTCAGTATCATTTTTCCATTGCACAGAGCCGGATGGGAGGGCGTCTTCAAAGATGGGAGAATTACTATGTGCGTCATAAACCAGAAAGCGGAGCGGCGGCATCGGATTCTGCGGCGTGGGTTTGTTCTGCTTGTAGGCAATTACATAATCCCCCGAGTTGTTGAATAGGAACACCGCGCCGGAACCAAGTTTTTCCAATGCGTCTTTTCTGAAATTTTCTTTTGCGGAATCAATATTCGATTTACTCCCCGAACAGGAGTAAAAAGTTAAACCGGATATAATTATTAGAATGAGAGGAATATATTTTATCATCGGCAGTCTGCTTCTATTTAAAATAAATCAGCCCTCCGGCTGACACCTCAATTAATCGGAACAGGATAATTTTCCGCTCAATTTAACAAATTAAAGATTAAAGAAAAACGACAAAATTCATCCCCCGGATAATTTCAAGCCATAAAAGCGATTCATTCTTCAATTTTAATATAGGGGTATTTTTCCATTAGTCTTTCTGAAAGGATAGCGAGATCGGAAATAAATTTTTTGGCGGCGGGAGAATCCGTATCGCGTAGCCTGTGCTGTTTTCCTCTTGCATAGGGCTCAATTTCCTTAAGTGTCTCCCTGCAGCTGCCCGAGAAATAGGAGCCGGAGAATTTTTCCCAGATATATTCAACAGCCATTTTATTCGGATGAAGAAGGTCTTTCTCGTAGAAACGGTAATCGCGCAGATCGTCCATCATAATTTCATACGAGGGGAAATAAAAGCAATTATCCTCTTTGCCCGCTACGTTATGGGCGGCTACAATAAGGGACGATTTGCTCAGCTGGTTTTCGGCAAAACCATCTTTTATATGGCGCACAGGGCTGACGGTCAAAATAATTTTTAAATCGGGATTCATTTTCTTAAGCAGTTTTACCGATGATAAAAGATATTCCTCCGAATCCTCCTGCGCGAGAAATATTTTTTCGAACTGCGCGGCGGGTATCTTATGGCAGTTGGATACTATTATATTTTTTCCGGTGTGTTTATATATAAACGAAGTGCCGAGCGAAATGATAACCCAGCCGCATTCTTTAACAAAACCCTTCACTTCCGAGGTGCGGCTGTTAATGCGGTCTATGCATTCATCGGCGCGGTGATGAGAGAAATCGGAATGGTGATAAAAGCTGTGCCACTCGCCTGCGTGAAATATCAAATCATCCCTGCCGAACATTTTAGAATCGTATACCGCCTTAACGGCATTATAAACGGAAGCGGGATTATAAAGAACGCCGAAAGGATTTTCGAATACATCGAAGAGATAAAATTTAAACAGCTCCGCGATGTTTTCGGCAAAGCACGAGCCTATGGTGAGAATTTTATTATAATGCTCAATTTTAATCCGGCTTTCGGGTATCTTTATTTCGGTTCTGAAATTCATAGGGTTGTTTCTATTTACAGCTTAAATATACAAATTTTACTCGGAAGAAAAACAGCGCGTAGCCATAATCCGGAATATGCGGCAAAAGATTCATATTCCGGATAGGAGGAAATTATCAGTCGAGTTTCTTATGGAAACGGAGAATGGCAAATGTTAAAATCGATACCCCCATTACAAGAAGCACCGCAAGTTCTTTCCACAAATCGGCAAAGCCTATACCCTTTAATATAATTCCCCTTATTATTACCATAAAATAGCGGAGAGGAATTAAATAGGTGATGTATTGTATTATACGGGGCATATTTTCGATGGGGAATGTAAATCCGGAAAGGAATACCATCGGCATCATAACCACAAAAATGGCAAGCATCATTGCCTGCTGCTGCGTTTTAGAAACAGTAGAAACGAATAAACCGAGTCCGAGTGTTGAAAGGATGTAAATAAATGTAGAAGCAAAAAGGAAGGGAACGCTCCCCTTAACCGGAATTGCAAAAACCACCTTCATTGCAGTAAGCACAATTATAACCGAAACGAAACCGAGCATTGCAAAGGGTACAAGCTTTCCTATTATCATCTGGTACGGCTTTATAGGGGTAACAATAAGCTGTTCAAGCGTGCCAATTTCCTTTTCCTTAACTATTGCAAGCGAAGTCAAAATTAAAGTAACAATCATAAGCAGAAGGCCCACAATACCGGGAATCATATAATTGCGGGTTTTCAGCTCTGGATTATACCAGACTCTCGTTTCGGAATTAAGAGTGTTAACGGGCACTATTTTTCTCCCTTTAACATCCCTCATTTGCGCGGCAACCCTGCCCGCGTAAAGCTGTGTAACCCCGGCTGTATAACCGGCCGCAATAGCCGCCGTATTGCCGTCCGAGCCGTCGAATATTGCCTGAACTTTGGCCGCGCGCCCTGTATTAATATCCTTTGCAAAATCCTTATCTATAACCAGCCCGAAGATAACCTTTCCGCCGTCAACAAGTTTTGTCAATTCATCATAGTTACCCGGATAGTAATCGATGGAATAATAGCCTGAACTTTTAAATGCTTCAATGTAATCCCGGCTTTCCCTCGATTTATCAAAATCCATTACCGCGGTATGGACCGTCTTCAAATCGAAATTGACTGCAAGCCCTAGCAGAACTAGCTGCATGATTGGTGCAATAAGAATTACGCCGAACATCTTAGGATCGCGCCGGAACTGGAGAAATTCTTTTTTTATGAAATTTAAAATCGTTTTCATTTACGCTTTCGCCTCCTTTTTCATCTGAACCGCGGCCGCTAGCAGTAGAAATACACTGGTATAAATTAAAAGATAAACCCACTGCTGCCAGAAGTTGGAAAGGCCCACCCCTTTAAGCATTACCTCCCTCAGAGCTACAATATAAAACTTACCCGGCGCAATATTGGTCAACACCTGAATTGGCTTGGGCATATTGCCGATGGGAAATACGAAACCCGAAAGAACAAACGATGGAAGCAGAGTAACGAATGTGGCAATTGTAAAGGCCACCTGCTGGGAATCGGCAATTACAGAAATGAAAATGCCCAATGCCACAGCCGACGAAAGGAAAATAATGGTGCTTAGGAACAAGAGTATAAAACTTCCTTTAACCACAACGCCGAACAATATAAAACCGGCTATAAGAATAAATGCCGCGTTAATAAGGGCTATTATCAAATATGGGAGCGACTTGCCGAGCAGAAGCTCTACAATTTTAATTGACGAAACATTAATCTGCTCTATGGTTCCTTTCTCCTTTTCCCTTACAAGCGAAAGTGATACGGTGATTGTTGCCGTGATTATAAGAATCATCGCAATAAGCCCCGGTATAAGGAATTTTGTGGTATCAAGATCGGGGTTGTACCAGAAGACCGCGCGCAGGTCAATTGGAGCCGCAAATTTTTGCCCCGAGCGCGCCAGAATGTCCCCCTGGAATGAACTGTTATAATAACCAACCGCGGCATCAACATAGTTTTTTATCACCGAGGCAGTATTTCCGTCAACGCCGTCTATAAGCACCTGAATTTCGAGAGGATCCTTGGTTGTGTACATCTTTCTTGCAAAATCGTATGGAACGGTTAATATAAGCTGGGCCTGTTTGGAATCGAGCACTTCATTAACTTCATTTTCAGAGTGAATGTATTTCACTTCCTTAAAGTACCCCGATTTTGTGAACACCTTAATTAAATCCCGGCTTTCGGGGCTGCTGCTCTGGTCGTATATTGCAAGGCGGATGTTTTTCACATCGAAATTAACCGCATAGCCGAACATAACGAGAAGGAAAACCGGAAAGAAGAAGACTACAAAGAGCATCCTTTTATCGCGGCTTAACTGTTTAACTTCCTTTTTTGCAATTGCTTTTATTCTGCTGAACATTATCATTCCTTATTTTCGAGAAGATGGATAAAAACATCCTCGAGTGTTGGAATTATCTGCTGAATCCTTTTTACTTTAACCGAAGAGCCGGCGAGGGAATTAATCAGCTGATCGTTGTTTTCGAAAGCGCTGTTAACGCTTACGTGAATAGCATTGCCGAAAATAGCAACGTCTTCGGTAAAATTCTGTTTTTCAAGAATCTCAAGCCCTTCAATTACCGGTTCGCATTCAATTTCGAATATTCTGTGTTTAATGTATTTCTCTTTCAATTCCTTTGCACCTCCTTCGGCAACCAGTTTCCCCGCATCAATTAAAATAATGTTGTTGCAGTATTCCGCTTCCTCAAGATAATGGGTTGTTACAAAAATGGTAATTCCCTCTTCGGCAAGGTCGTGTATCAGGTTCCAGAAATTCCTTCTCGAAATAGGATCCACTCCGCTCGTAGGCTCATCAAGGAACACAATACGCGGGCGGTGTATTACTGCGGTGCCCAATGCAAGGCGCTGTTTAATGCCCCCCGGCAGCGAGCCGGTCAATATTTTTTCCTTCCCTTTAAGCTGAGAAATTTCGAGAACCCATTTTTTCCTTTCTTCAAGCTCCTTTCCGTACAATCCGTAAACACCGCCGAAGAAATTTATATTCTCCTCCACAGAAAGATCGTTGTATAACGAAAACCTCTGGGACATATAGCCTATATTCTGCTTCACCTTATCGGAGTTTTTAACTATGCTGTATCCTCCCACAAGTGCGTCGCCCGAAGTAGGCTCTATAATTCCGCAGAGCATTCTTATCGTGGTCGATTTACCCGCTCCGTTAGCCCCCAGGAATCCGAATATCTCCCCTTCCTTAACTTTAAAGGAAATATTATCCACCGATACGAAGGAGCCGAACTTTTTTGTCAAATTATTTACTTCTATCGAATACATTCTTTTCATCCGCCTATTTAATAAGATGCATCATAACATTTTCAAGCGAAGGCATCTTCCTTCTTGTATCTGCAACTTCAATGCCGTTTTTCTTAAGCAGTTCAATTACCCCTTCGGCGGCATCCCCCCTGCTTACTACAACATCAATCCTATCACCGAATAAATGCACGTCGTAATGAAGATTGTCCTTTACAAGTCCGTAAGCTTTTCTTACATCGGAGCATACAATCTCGAAAATTTCCATACCGACCGATTCTTTAATATTCTGAGGAGTATCCATAATTACAATTTTTCCTTCGTTCATAAGGCCAACCCGGTTGCACCGCTCGGCCTCATCAAGATAAGGGGTGGTAAGAAATATTGTAATACCCTGCTTAAGCAGGTTCGAAAGTATTTTCCAGAAATCCCTTCTCGAAATCGGATCGACGCCTGTGGTAGGTTCATCCAGAAATAATATTCTCGGTTCATGTATCAAAGCGCAGGCAAGAGCCAGTTTCTGTTTCATTCCCCCCGAAAGTTTATCGGCAAGCCTTGTGCGGAATGGTTTAAGACGCGTAAACTCAAGCAGTTCATCCCTTCTTTTTTCATAATCCTTAACATTATGAATATCGGCAAAGAATTCGATGTTTTCATCCACCGTTAGGTCGCCGTAAAGACTGAACTTCTGCGAAAGGTAGCCGATATTATTCTGAATGAATTTTTTCTTCTTCTTAATATTCTCGTTCAGCAGGCTCACATCCCCTTCATCGGCGCCAAGCAGGCCGCACATTACCCTTAAAGTAGTGGTCTTTCCGGCTCCGTCGGGGCCTACCAGGCCGAACATTTCCCCCTTGTTAACGGAAAAAGAAATGCCTTCAACCGCTTTAACCGGTCCGTACGCTTTATGCAGATTTTTTATTTCAATATCGGGCATGGCGTTTACAAATTTATTTTAACGTCAACGGGGAGCCCGGTTTTCAAATCCCCCGTTTTATTTTCAATTTCAAGTTTAACCGCAAACACCTGTTTGGTTCTTTCCTCTTTAGTCTGAATGTTCTTTGGAGTAAATTCGGCTTCTGGGGAAATAAATATAACTTTTCCTTCGTAAACCTTGCCCGGCTGGCCGTCTGCGGTTACTTCGGCAGTCTGATTTAGTTTTATGCGGGGCAAATCGGTTTCGTTTACGTAAATAACCACTTCAACACGCGAAAGGTCGGATACTTTAAGAAGCGACGACATAACAGATGCTGTTTCCCCCGGCTCCATAAACCTTTTTACTACAATTCCGTTTATAGGCGAAACTATAAAACAATCCCTTACATTTTTCTTTAGCATATCCGCAGCAGCGCCGGCTTTTTCAAGATTGGCTTTTGCCTGAGCTATTTCTTCGGGGCGCGCAATATGTTCCATTTTAGTCAGGTTTTCCTTAGCGGCATTAAACTGCGATTTAGCCACTTCATAGCGAAGCATGGTATCATCATACTGTTTTTTCGTCACCGAGTTTGAGGCGTAAAGATTATCCATTCTTCCCTTGTCTGTTTCGGCAATTGTTAAATTTGCCTGCGCCTGGTTGAACATTTCCTTTGCCTGTTCAATATCCTCTTTACGCGAGCCTTTTACAAGAAGGTCAAGCTGGGCTTTGGCAATATCGGCCGCGGCAAGAGCCTGCCTAAGCTGAAGGTCATACATCTCGTGGTCAATTATCATCAGGGTATCCCCCTGTTTAACCTGCGAGCCTTCATCGTATATAAGCTTAAGTATCTTCCCCGAAGTCTGCGCGCTTAAAATAACGTCGGTGCTTTCTATATTACCCGATTCCCGGACAGATTTATTATTGCCGTTATCGGAGCATGCCGATAAAGCAATTAAAAGAAACGGTATTACAAATAGTTTTTTCATTATTGTTCCATTTTTAATTTTTCATAAATTATTTTGCCTTCATCGGTCATAACGCCGTTGAAAATTATATCCATTGTCATTTTACCTGCATGCTGAATTGAGAATTCATTCTTAACAATAAAATCGGGATTCATTACAGACTGGATAACGGAGATATAAACCCTTAAAATAAGCTCTTTTGGAATCGGCTTTATACTCCCTTCCTTTTTACCCTGCTCAATTAATTTGCCGAAATTATTATAGATTTCCCTTTCCCTAAGCCGTTCCACTTTATTCCAGAACTGGGGCCCGAGCTTTTGTATGTCGGTTACTATGCTGTAATTAATTTTAGAAAAGAGCGAAAGGAAAAAGTCTGTTACCATAACCAGCTTATCTATTGCAGGTTTATCCTGGTCAACAATTTTTCTGAACTGCTTTCTTGCCGAAAAGACCATGCCATGAATTACCAGATTAAGCAGAACTTCCTTTGTGGGAAAGAACTTATATATGGTTTTCTTGCTTACCCTTAAATCGGACGCTATCTCGTCCATTGTGGTCTTGTAGAATCCCTTGGCAAGGAATATATCGGCAATGCTGTTTAGTAAATTTTTCTTTTCTTCTAACATAACGGAAACTATTTTTGTTTTTTCCGTTTCCAATATATTAAGATTTCCCTCTTTTGTCAATATTTCAACAGAATTTGACCGAAAATTGGTTAATTCTTATCTTTATATAGTTGAAATATGGAATATTTATGGTTAAAACTGACAAAATAATAGTTGTAGGGGACAGGCTTCTTATAAAGCCGCAGGAGGATTCGGAAAAATCGCACGGAGGGCTTTACCTGCCCCCCAGTGTTGCCGAAAAGGAAAAAGTTCAGGGGGGTTACATTATTAAAGCGGGCCCCGGCTACCCGATACCTGCCGCGCAGGATGAAGATGAACCATGGAAAGAGAAGAAGGCAATTAAGTATATTCCGCTTCAGGCAAGAGAGGGGGATTATGCCCTCTTCCTTAAACGGGATGCAATTGAAATTGAATTTGAGAAGGAAAAATTCCTTATTGTTCCGCAGTCTTCAATTCTTCTTCTTCACCGGGATGAAGACCTTCTTTCTTAAAAGGCTTTAAAAATAATAGTTTTAAAACATTCCAAAATTCCGGGGAGGGGACGATGGAAAAAGAATTTACAGACTTTCTACTTGAATATGAGGCAAAAGCAGCTCCCCTTAACAGGGAGCTTTCAATTGCTTATTTCGATTCTTCAATAAGCGGCAGAAAAGAGGATTACGAAAAAGCTTCCTATCTTCAGCTAAGGCTGAATAAAATTTATTCCGATAAAAATGATTTCGAACTTCTAAGGAAGTTCCGGCAGTCGGGGCAAATTAAGAACCCCCTTTTACTGCGCCAGCTTGAACTGGTTTACAATGTCTATGCGTCCAACCAGTATGACGAAAAATTAATGGCCGATATTATAAAACTTTCATCGGAAGTTGAAGAGAAGTTCTCCACTTTCAGGGTAAAGGTTGACGGGAAGGAATATACCGATAACGAAGTTGATGACATTCTTACTGAATCGTACGATACGGCGCAGCTGGAAAAAGTGTGGAAAGCGAGCAAGGAAATTGGCGGGCATGTTGAAAAGGATGTAATTAAACTTGCTGTTATGCGTAATGAATCGGCGCGTATGCTCGGCTTTGCAAACTACTACGAAATGAGCCTTAAGCTGAACGAACAGAACCCCGAAGATATTGAACGGCTTTTTGACGAGCTGGATATTCTTACGCGCGATGCTTTCATCGATTTGAAAAACGAAATTGATCAGTTCCTTGCCAAGCGCCTGGCGGTTGATAAGGATAAACTTATGCCGTGGCATTATCAGGATAAATATTTCCAGCACGGGCCGCAGATATTCCCCCTAGACCTCGATTCATACTTCAGGGATAAAGACATTGTTAAGCTTACAATAGATTATTATAACAGCATAGGGCTAAGCATAGAAGACCTGGTTGCCAAAAGCGACCTTTACGAAAAAGAGGGAAAGTACCAGCACGCCTACTGCACCGATATTGACCGCGACGGGGATATAAGGGTAGTATGCAACATTAAACCCAATTACAAATGGATGGGCACAATGCTGCACGAGTTCGGGCACGCCGTGTACGATAAGTATATCAACCGCGGGCTGCCATGGGAACTGCGCACGCACGCGCATATCTTTACCACCGAGGCAGTGGCTATGTTTTTCGGCAGAATGGCTTCGGATGCCGGATGGCTTAAAATTATGACCGGCGCTCCGGAAGAGGAAATTAATAAATCGGCGCAGGCATGCTTCAATTCTTTCAGACTTGAACAGCTTGTCTTTTCGAGATGGGTGCAGGTAATGTTCCGTTTCGAAAAAGGATTGTACGAAGACCCATACCGCGATTTGAATACTTTGTGGTGGAATCTTGTTGAAAAATACCAGATGCTAAAAAAACCGGAAGGAAGGAATGAACCGGACTGGGCTTCTAAAATACACATTGCACTTTATCCTGCTTACTACCATAATTATATGCTTGGCGAACTTCTCGCTTCGCAGTTCCACTGCTATCTTTCCGATAATTTAAACGGGGCGGAAACATTTATTAATAATAAAGCCGTCGGCAAATATTTTGCCGAACGTTTTTTTGCCCCAGGCGCTTCATTTAAATGGAACGATTTAATAAAACAGGCAACCGGGGAATATTTAACCCCCCGTTTCTACGCGCGCCAGATTATAAACGGGAAATAACCCCCGCTCTCTTATTATACAACTGATAAAACAACATAAAAATTACCCTCAAAAAGCCCTTAAAATAAGGGCTTTTTGTTAATGTTTGTTAAAATAGGGTAAATTTTTATCCCCACCCCGAATTGATGTAACATTTCCATAATTGAAGCGTCTTAAATTTTGAAAACGGAAATAACAGGAATTTAAAGGCGCCTTAAAATTTTTGTTTGTTCTTAATTAGTTAAGTAAACAAAAATAACACTCAATCAAGGAGTCAGCCATGAAACGGTTAGGATTAACTTTAATCGTCACGTTCATAGCGCTGTTATTTACAGCAGAAACATTCGCTGCCGGCCCTACTTTTCTTCTTAGCCCCAAAATAACCAAAGATGTAATCCAGAAATGTTATCTAGACGGTGTGGTTTCGGATAACGAAGGCGTACGCGCAAGCGCCGCTATGTACCTGGGATATTTGAAATGCGACAAAGCGGTTTTACCATTAATGAAAATGATGCGCGACGAAAAATCGGAGGAATCCAGAATTATTGCCGCACTTGCATTAATAAGGATTGGCGACGCACAGGGGGTTTATATGGTTGGCCGTACTTCATTATTCAACAGCAGCGACCGCGTTAAAAGAGTTGCCGAAAAATTCTACAACCAGTTCACCTACGGCAAGATTGATGAAACTCCCCAGTTCCCGGTTTACTCTAATTAAATAAATTATTAATACAAAAAAGAAAAGCGCCTCAAAAGGGGCGCTTTTCCTTTACGCTAAATTATTAGAGCAATAATTATTTTCTGTATTTTGAAATGAACTCTTCAACTTCTGGAATTCCTCCCTGGTAAATAAGGTATCCGTTGCTCGGCTCCCGTTCGGTAATTTCTCCCGCAATAGGGGTCAGCATAATTTTCTTTACTTCTTCGAGGTCGCTTGTCTGCCCTAAAGCCCAGCACAATTTCATGTAGGCAACTTCGGGAAGCATGTTTGCCCCCGGAATAACGCCTATTTCCATCATATCCCTTCCGGTATCGTAAACATACATTTGAACATATCCCCAAAGGGTCTGCACGGTCATATAAACCGCAATGTTGTTATCGAAAGCCCTTTTAAGCGCCGGGTAGAGAGGCTTGTTAACATGCCCAAGACCCGTGCCCGCAATAACAATTCCCTTGTAGCCGTTATCGATAAGGGAGTCGATAATATCGGGTTTCATATTGGGGTAGTAGTAAACAATGCTTACTTTTTCTTCGAACGCGGTATTAATAATTACGTTTTTATCCCTTCGTCTTTTCTTATAGTCAGCGCGCAGGGGTGTAATTGTTTCCCTGCTTACCTGAGCGATTGGAATATCCCCTATAGTCCTGAAAGTAGAACGGTACGAAGAGTGCATTTTTCTTACTCTTGTTCCCCTGTGCAGAAGCCCGTAATTATCCGACGTAGGGCCGAACATACAAACCATAACCTCGGCAATATCGCTTTCGGCGGCTGTTTTAACGCTGTGCATTAAATTCAATGCCGCGTCTGAAGAGGGCCTGTCGCTTGAACGCTGTGAGCCTACCATTACAATAGGCACCGGCGAATTCTGCACCATAAAAGACAATATTGCCGCGGTATGGTGCATGGTATCAGTTCCGTGCCCAATTACAATTCCCTCACCGCCTTTTTCAATTTCCCTTCCAATGGCCTGTGCTGTTCCAATCCATTGTTCGGGTCCCATATTTTCGCTGAAGACGCCGTAAAGTTTTTCAGTTTCTAGATTGCAGTAATCTGCCAGTTCGGGTACCGAGCCGTACAATTCCCCCGGCGAAAAAGCAGGTATTACCGCACCGGTCCTGTAATCCAGACGGCTGGCAATAGTGCCCCCCGTTCCAAGAAGTTTAACCCGCGGTTTCTTCGGGTCAACGGGAAATTCCTTTTCAGGTATTTTATAGTGTGCTTCCTTTCTCCCTTCAATTTTTATATCCTTAATCTTCGAAGCGACAATACCAATATTATACCCCACGCGCAGTTTAATAACAACATGTTGCTGGTCTGCCGTTTCGGAACGCGGAAGAATAATTCCCTTATATTTACCGTCGCCGGTAATAATCTCAACGTCGCTCCAAACAAGTGCGTCAAAGTTTTTAAGAACAGCAAGGGCTTCCCCTTTATATCCTTTATACAAGTCATCGGCCATTACTTAGTCTCCTTAATTAATCCGATCTGTTTTGCGGCTTTCGCCCCGTCAACTTTCATTCCTATCTTCTCCATCACAAAATCCATGGTCAAAATTTCCTTATTCTTCGCATCGTTCAGTTTCATCAGGTTTACTTTATGCGTG
>DAHYUM010000005.1 GCA_027398005.1 bacterium | reverse complement strand
CAACCTCGTTAAGCTTAAAAGTCTCCGGCTCGCCAAGATAAACGTTAGCGAATGAATAATATTCCGATTCATATTTTCTTAATGGATGATCGGAAAGATAAAAGCCGAGCACCTGCCGCTCTTTTGATAGTTTTTCCTTCGAATCCCACGGTGTAACATTAGGCGGCTGGGGTTCGTGAATTTTTATGGCCTCGCTATCGTTGCCAAAAAGCCCGCCCGATTGAGAATCTTTAGCGCTTTGCACTTTGCTGCCAAAGTTAAGGGCTTCTTCAATGGCGGCGAAATTTTGCGCCCTGCTGGCGCCAAAGGAATCGAATGCGCCCGCAAGCACAAGCCCTTCGAGAACTCTTTTATTAACAACACGGGTATCTACGCATGAGCAGAAATCGTAAATGCTCTTAAAATTTCTTTCAATTCGGCTATGGGCATTCTCAATTTCGGCAACGGCATTAACGCCAACGTTTTTAATGGCGGCCATACCGAATACAATACGCCCTTTATCTACGGTAAATTTAATAGACGGATTATTAATATCGGGGGATAAAACCTTCACTTTAAGCTTACGGCAGTCTTCAAGCAGAATGGTAACCTTTTCGGGGTTGCCGAATTCGTTTGAAAGGTTGGCCGCCAAAAATTCTTCGAGGTAATGAGCTTTAAGGTAAGCCGTATGATAGGCAACAACGCTGTATGCAACCGCATGGCTTTTGTTAAAGCCGTAATTGGCAAATTTATCAATAGCGTCAAAAATTTCGGAAGCCGTTTTTTCAGGGATATTATTGGCAACGGCGCCATTGACAAATTTCACTTTCTGTTCGGCCATTGCTTTAAGATCTTTTTTACCCATAGCGCGGCGGAGCAAATCTGCTTCGGCAAGGCTCATGCCTGCAACCTTATTGGCAATCTGAATTACCTGTTCCTGATAAACGATAATGCCGTTTGTTTCTTTTAATATGCTTTCGAGCACAGGGTGCTGATAAACAATTTTAGTGCGTCCGTGCTTGCGCGAAATAAAGTCGTCTATAAACTCCATTGGTCCCGGTCGGTAGAGCGCGTTCATGGCGGTAAGATCGAGAATGGAATTTGGAATAAGCTTTTTTAGGTACTCGCGCATCGGGGCCGATTCGAACTGGAATACAGCGGTAGTCTGCCCTTTAGCAAAAAGCTCATAAGTTTTTTTATCGTCAAGGGGAATATCGTCCATGTTAATATCGATACCCCTGGTTTTCTTTACAAGGTCAATAGTATCGCGTATAATGGTAAGGGTTCTAAGTCCCAGAAAATCCATTTTAAGGATACCGGCGCTTTCGAGCTCTTTCATATTGTACTGAGTAACAATGTCGTCGCTATCGCCGTAAATAGCAAGGGGGACATAATCGCTAACCTCGCCGGGGGCAATAACAACGCCCGCGGCATGCGTAGATGCATTGCGGTTCATACCTTCGAGGATGCGTGAATACTTAATAAGTTCCTGAATACTCGGGTCTTTAGAATCTTTAACCCATTTCAATTCGGGCACTTCGTCAAGAGCCTGTTCGATAGTAAACACTTTGCCGAATTTTGATGGAATCCACTTTGTAATGCTGTTAACTGTAGCAATAGGAATTTTAAGAACGCGGGCCACATCCCTTAAAACAGCCTTGGAAGAGAGGCGGTTAAAAGTAATAATCTGGCAAACGGATTTTTCGCCATATTTTTCTTTAACATAATTAATAACCTCGCCGCGCTGGTCATCGGCAAAGTCAACGTCTATATCGGGCATCGATTTACGGGCGGGATTAAGAAATCTTTCGAACAACAGGGCGTAATCCAATGGATTAACATTTGTAATGCCGAGGGCATAAGCCACAAGGCTTCCTGCGGCGCTGCCTCTGCCGGGGCCTACAGGAATACCCCTGCTTTTGCTGGCGTTTATAAAATCCTGCACAACAAGAAAATAGCCGGAATAGCCCATCTCTTTAATAACACCTACCTCAAAATTAAACCGGTCTTCAATTTCCCTGTTTAATTTTTTAAATCTTTTATGGAGCCCTTCCTTAGCCAGAATTTCGAAGTAGTCATCAAGCGATCCAACTCCATCCGGAATAGGGAAAATAGGGAAATGATTTTCTTTGGAATCGAGATTGATATTAATTTTGGATTCAATTTCGAGGGTAGATTCGATTGCACCAGGATATTTTTTAAACAAGTTTTTCATTTCATCGGCTGTTTTGAAATAAACCTGGTCGGTATTGTAGCGTAATGTTTTATAATCTGCATTGCCGGTTTTATCGGAAAGGAGAAGCAGAATATTGTGTGCAATTGAATGTTCGTGTTTAATATAATGTATATCGTTTGTGGCAACCAGCTTAGTATTTAGCATTTTAGCCAGTTTAGGCATTCCCTCGAGAATCGGTTTTTCAATATCCAGTCCGTGGTCCTGAATTTCGAGATAAAAATCGTCGCCGAAGATATCTTTTAATGTTTTTGCAGTTTCGTAAGCTTTATCAAATTCGTTATTAATAAGATGAACCGAAACGGGTCCTGCCGGGCATGCAGTAGTGCAAATAAGCCCTTCTTTTCTTTCCCTAAGGATATCGAGGTCAATTCTAGGTTTATAATAAAATCCTTCCGTATGAGCAAGCGAAGAGAGTTTAACCAAATTCCTGTAGCCGGTTTCATTTTTAGCAAGAAGTACCAGATGATTATAATGCTTCGATTTTTTCCTTCCTGAATCGGCAGGGTTGCCCCTATCGAAGCGGGATCCGTCAACAACTACATAGGCTTCCATTCCAAGAATCGGTTTTATACCTGCTTTTTTAGCTTTAGTATAAAATTCTGAAATGCCAAACATAACGCCATGGTCAGTAAGTGCAAGAGCCTGCATATCCATTTCCTTGGCGGTATTAATTAATCCTTCAACAGTGCATGCGGCATCCTGAAGGCTGTAATGAGAATGATTGTGCAGGTGTATAAAGTCACCCATCTATAAAAACTACCTCGCTTTCTAAACTAATGTTTACCCGTATGGCCAAATCCGCCTTCGCCACGGGAACTGTTATTCAATTCATCCGATTCAACTAAGCGGGCTAAATAAACCTTAGCCAGAACCATCTGAGCGATTCTTTCGCCTCTTTTAATAACAAAATCATCTTGGCCGAAATTAAAAAGAATAACTTTAACTTCGCCTCTGTAATCCGAATCGATTGTTCCGGGAGTATTGAGAACGCTTATTCCGTTTTTGGCGGCAAGACCGCTGCGGGGCCTTACCTGAATTTCGTAGCCGTAGGGGATTTCGACACTTAAATTGGTTGGAATAAGGGCGAATTTACCCGATTTAAGTATAAAATCCTCTTCAACAGCAGCCCTTAAATCCATTCCGCTGCTCCCTTCCGTAGCATATGCAGGAAGCGGTATATCATTAAATAATCCTTTTATTCTCTTAATTTTTACATTAACCGGTTCCATCCACCACCTTTGAATTATGAGTACAAATTAATCGGATGAAATTTAAATTCCTACTTTGAAGTAAAAAATATTTTTTTAATTCCCGTCAGCTTAAGCTGACGGCAAGTTTAAAAACACTAATTCATTAAATCTCAAGTTTAACCTGATTTGTTAAAGCCATAAATAGCTTTTTCTACTTTTATCGCTTTAATTCCGTCAGCTTAAGCTGACGGCAAGTTTAAAAATGGCAAGTATAGGTGATAAGTTAAAAAGGACAATTCCCGAAATATTTTAGTTTGGGTCATTTCCTTCTTAAGAGGGAATTGAAGACAGGAATAATTTCCTGTTTTTTAACCACTTTGAGGGCAAAAAGAAGAGTAATAAAAAGAGCCAGAATGAGTAGTTTAAATGAGAAGTACAAATTGCCGGAATAATAAAGGTAATAATAAATTCCGGCGCTTATTATAATCATTGAAAGAATTGTTATTACTTTCCTGTATTCATAATTTATTCTGTAGTACTTCTGGGCGAACACAAAAATCATGCTCGACATGAGGACATAGCTGGCAAGAGTAGCAAGGGCGGCGCCCATAATACCTAGCACAGGAATAATCCATAAATTAACAACCACATTTATAAGAGCCCCTGCGCCTGTTATAAATGGAAGGTATTTGTTTTTTTCTTCTATATATATTCCGGCAGTAAAATTGACGTACATTCCGTGAAAAATGTAAGCCATTAAAATAATAGGAACAATTTCCCAGCCGGTTTGGTATTTGGCCCCGAAGAAGGTTTTTCCGAATAGGGAGAATTTTACCAGATTATCTATGAAGAGGCTTATAATAATCCATATTGCCGAAGCAACGATAAGGAAAAGGGTAAGCACTTTAGAAAATATCTCTTTAGCATTCTCTTCCTTTGCGTGCGTTAGAAGAAAAGGCTGCCATGCATACTGGAACATAGAAACAATAAGCATCATAAAAATGCCAAGTTTGTAGTTAGCCTGGTAAATACCGCACATATCGGCTCCGGCCATTTTCATTACAAGGGGGCGGTCCACCACCTGCACTATTGTGGCCCCTACGCTTGCCGGAAGATAGGGCAGACCAAACCAGAGCATTTTTTTGAGGGTGTTTTTTTCAATTTTAAATACAAAAAACCGTTTAATTTCGCCTGCGAGAAGAAAGAATGTAACAACCGAAGCGGCAAGATTGCTTATAAAAATCGCCTCTATGCCCATCTTCATTTTAAAAATAAGTACGAAATTAAGAATGATTTGGATAATTATATTTACGAATTTAATCGACGCGAATTTCTTCGCCTTTCTTTCGAGCCTAAGGTTGGCAAAAGGAACTAATGCCACGGAATCGAAAAACATTATCAATATCATATAAAGAATCAGACTGTCATACCGGGGAGGCACTTCCATAAGGGAATTAAACATTCCCTTAACAGAAAAGATAAGAATAGAAAAGATTATTGAAGTGCCGAAAACAAATATAAAAGGTGTAGAAAAAAGATTTTTCTTTTCAACATGGCCGGCATTAGCGGCATATTTCTGGAACGCGACATCCATTCCGTATATATAAACAAGCGAAATAAAAGCAAGATAAGAATAAATATTAGAGCAGATGCCATAATCGGCAGGGTTAAGCACATGAGTATAAAAAGGCACCAGCAGAAATGTTAAAAAACGTCCCAATACCGTACTGATGCCGTAAACCACGGTATCTTTAGTAAGTTCTTTCAGCTTATCGCCAATGCTCATCGTGTGCTCAATTAATCTTTATTTTCGAAATGATGCTTTAATGCATCTACGTAGAACTTGGGAGGGCGTACAGCCTTTTTTGAATCGGTTGTAATAAACATATGGGTAGTAAAACCCTGCGTAATTATTTCTCCGGTACCGCTTCTGCGGATAGTATATTCAATAGTGAGTCTTGCCGAAAATATATCCTTTACGACGGCTTCAATTTCAAGAAGGTCGTCGTACACTGCAGGCTTAAAATATTTAACTCCCGCTTCAATCAATGGGAGCTGATACCCTTTCTTTTCAATTTCGGAATAAGGGAGACCGTTATTTCTCAACAGTTCAGTTCTGCCCACTTCAAAATACTCAAGATATTTGCCGTTATATACAAACTGCATTTTATCCGTATCGGCATAGCGGACACGAAGATTTGTCTTACTGATTATCATACGTTACCGGAATAGTTAACAAGAAAATATATTATTCAATAAACATACCCATTTTGCCGAATTTCTTAATTCTCTTTTCAAGGAATTTTTTCGGGTCGGCTTTGACAAATAAAGCAAGCTCTTCTTTTAGAACAGTTTTAAGAATAGCGGCCATCAGTTTATGGTCCTTATGAGCTCCGCCGAGTGGTTCCGGAACAATCCTATCAATAATCCCCTGTTCCAGTAAATCGGGTGCCGATAGTTTTAAAGCTTCTGCGGCCTGTTCCTTATATTCCCAGCTGCGCCATAAAATGCTAGAACACGATTCGGGGCTTATAACCGAATACCAGGTATTCTGAAGCATTAAAATCCTATCTCCTACGCCCATACCCAAAGCGCCGCCGCTGTCACCTTCGCCAATAATTACTACAATAATAGGCACTTTAAGACGGCTCATTTCCATCAGGTTGCGGGCAATAGCTTCTGCCTGCCCTCTCTGTTCTGCTTCCAGGCCGGGATATGCGCCGGGAGTATCTATAAATGTTACAATAGGTTTATTATATTTTTCGGCAAGCTTCATTAATCTTAACGCCTTTCGGTAGCCTTCTGGATTCATCATACCAAAATTTCTATACACATTCTGCTTTGTATCCCTTCCCTTCTGCTGTCCTATTAACATAATTTTATGCTCGTCAATAGTGCAAAATCCTCCAATAACAGCTTTATCGTCGCCGAACTGCCTGTCGCCGTGCAGTTCAACAAAATCATCAGTCATCATAAAAATATAATCGAGTGTATAAGGGCGTTCGGGGTGGCGGGCAAGCTGAACCCTCTGCCAGCGTGTAAGATTATCGTAAATAGATTTTTTAAGCTGAATAACCTTTTCTTCGAGATTGCTTATTTCGTCCCTAATATCGAGGTTATCCTCAAGTTTCTTCATTTCGGCAACTTTATTTTCGAGCTCGAGAATCGGTTTTTCAAAATCCAATATATACTTTGCCACTATTTGTCTCCGTAAAACATTTTAGAAAAAGACTTGCCCAAAATTTCGAGGTCAAGCCATATATTTTGATTTTTCGCATAGAAGATATCAAGTTTTTTGTTTTCCTGAAAATCATTCCTGTCTATATTTTCGGTAAACCAGAGCCCCGTAAGCCCGGGCTTGCCTACGTAAAGGCCTTCATATTCAACTTTATCCTTTGGACCTACAAAGCTGATTCCACCTTTAAGAACTTTGAAGGAATTAAGAACAAAGCGCCTGAACGGACCTTTTTTGCCATTAAAGAGGCCTGCAATTAAAACAAAAGGATATATTAATACAAGTAAAAATAACGAAAGGGCAATATCCAGACTCCTTTTAGCGGTCCTGTGGATAAAATCGGAAATATTGTACTGAAGTTTAAGGAGCGGAATATCATCGAGCATTGAAATTGATGATTTGCCTACGAGGTAATTCAAATCGTTTCCCGCTACTACAAATTCAACGTTTTCCCCCTGGCAATCGGCTACAATTGCAAACATCTGGTTATACGATAGCTCTTCAGACGAAAATATTACCTTATCAATTTTATTTTCGTTAATTACTTTTTTAATATTTTCAATACTCCCCAGCACCGGGTATTTTTCAATTTTCTCCCCTATCTGCTTTCGTGTCTGCCCTATCAGCCCGGCTACCCTGTAAATACTGGTAAAACTTGCATTTAGTTTTGCGGCAAGCTTTAGGGCGTTTTCGCCGGTTCCTACAACAAGAGTGCCTATTTTTCTCGATTCTGCAACTATGCCTATTTTGAATTTAGCCTTAAAGATAATTCTCCAGAGGGGGAATGCAATTAATACTATAATGTAATTGATAAGCAGAAGGGCTCTGCTGAATGCCACACCTTTAAAGAAATATGTAATAGTCGAAAGAAGCAGTATTCCGTAAAATAGCGATATAAGGCTTCGCAGAATGGAAATGGAATTTTTCTTATATGCCATTGAGAATGCTGAAACCATTACCTGAATAAAAGCAGGTACAATAAAAACCCACGGTTTTGAATACTCGGGGAAACTGTGCGCTTTAAACATTCCGTATATTTTTTCGGCCGCCAGTAATGAGAATGAAAATATTACAAAATCGATTACAATGCCGGCGGCAATCAAACGGTATATATTTAGGAAAGCGAATATCTTTCTGATGAAAATTGCGAACTGAAGGATTAATTCTACTATAAATGAAGAGGAAAGATGTTTACGGACAAATAAATGCATTGCCTGGTAAAACACCGTTGTCTCGTCTATACTGCTTCGTTTAGTGCTTTCCCCTTTGTAGTGGATAATTTCAGTCTCATGAAAAAAGTAAACTTTAAAACCGGCTTTTTGGGTTCTGTAGCAAAGGTCAATATCTTCGCCGTACATAAAGAACTGTTCATCGAACCCGCCCACCTTATTATATGCCTCGCGGCTCATCATCATAAAAGAGCCGGATACTGCATCTACTTCGTAGGTCTTGTTCTCGTCAAGATAAGTCAAATTATATTTTGCAAAAAGCCTGCTCTTCGGGAATAAAGAACTTAATCCGGTAACTTTCGTAAAAGAGGTCCACGGACCGGGGAAACTTCTTCTGCACGCAAGCTGAAGAGACCCGTCGGGGTTAAGCACTCGGCACCCTGCTATGCCGGCATCTTTACGGCTTTCGAAGAAAGAAACCATCTTTACAAGTGTGTCTTCCTTAACAATAGTATCGGGATTAATGAGAAGAACATATTTACCGGCAGACTTAGCCATGGCCATATTGTTGGCCGCCCCAAAACCTATATTCGTTTTATTGGCAATTAAATTTACAGAGGGGAATTTCTCTTTTATAATATCAACGCTTCCGTCGTCAGAGGCATTATCCACTACGAATGTTTCAACCGACAGATTCTGCGATGCCTTTTCTATTGAATAGAGAAGATTCTGCAGAAACTCCTTAACATTATAGTTTACTATTATAATTGAGAGATCTTTCATTACTAGATTAATTTAATTTACCGAAAATGCTTCTGATTCTTAATTTCCAGACCATAAAAACCGCTTCGTAAACAATGCTTTTAGACATTTTTGAATGCCCCATAATTCTATCGACAAATATTATAGGAATTTCGCCAATGCGGAATCCGTTTTTCCATGCTTTGTAATTCATCTCTATCTGGAAAGAATATCCGTTCGATTTAATTTTATCCAAGTTTATCGATTCCAATACGGCGCGGCGGAAACATTTAAATCCGCCGGTACAGTCCTTTACCGGAATGCCCGTTATAATTCTGGAATATATATTTGCGAAATAACTGAGCAAAAGACGTCTTAAAGGCCAATTTACAACATTAACCCCTGTTATATAACGGCTGCCTATTATAAGGTCGTAATTTTGGGCTGCGTTAATAAAATTTTTCAGTTCTCCCGGGTCGTGCGAATAATCAGCATCCATCTGCAATGCAAGGTCGTATCCGTTGGAAAGCATATACCTGAACCCTGCAACGTATGCAGTTCCAAGCCCAAGCTTCTTTTCCCTTTCAAGCAGTTTAACCCTTTCATCCTTAAGGCTTAAATCTTTAACATAAGAGCCGGTGCCGTCGGGGCTTCCGTCATCAACTATAAGAACATTAAAATCGGGATGCCTCTCAAGTATATCGGGAATCAGCTTCCTGACATTATCAAGTTCATTATAAGTAGGTATTATAACGAGTGTTTTCAAACCAAACCCTTTAATTTGTTTATTCAAAATGCCCTTTGCCGAATAGAACCACAAAAACCGTACGGAATATTATCTTGAAATCCATTCTTAAGGATATGTTTTCAATGTAAAACAAATCGTACCTTAGCTTAACCTTAACATCGTCAATCGATTCGTCATATTTGTGCTTAACCTGAGCCCAGCCGGTTACACCGGGACGGACTTTCAATCTTCTTTTATACAGCGGAATTTCCTGCGAAAGTTTTTCAACAAAGAAAGGCCTTTCGGGGCGGGGCCCTACAAAACTCATTTCCCCCTTGAAGATATTTATTATCTGCGGTATTTCGTCTATTCTTACACGCCTGATAAATTTGCCTACTTTAGTTATTCTCGAATCCCCTTTTGTGGACCAGACGGGCCCGCTCGCCTTTTCGGCATCCTGAACCATCGACCTGAATTTTATTATTTTAAATACTTTTCCGTTAAGCCCCATTCTTTCCTGCTTATAAAAAACAGGCCCCCTGCTTTCGAGCTTTATGGCTATTGCCGCAATTAAGGTAACAGGAAACGAAACAATTAAAAGTATGAATGACATTAAAATATCTATAATGCGTTTCATGCTTTTTTCCCATTCGGGCATCAGCTCGGGCATAATGTCAATAAGCGGAAAACCGTATATCTGGCTTGTGCGCGCCTGGCCGCTCATAATCTCGTAAAGATCGGGCACAATTTTAAGCGATACATTTGTACCTTCACATTTTTCAATTACGCCCGAAATAATTTCCTCTTCGTGCCTTTCAAGGGCAATAATTACAGTCTTTATGTTATTATTCAAAATTATATCTTTAATATCTTCAATGGCGCCTATAACGGAACCGTTAAGAGGGGCAGATTCACCGGCATCATTTTTTTCGGCAACGTAGCCAAGAACATCCAGCCCCAGACCCCTGTGTTTATGCACCATCTGGTAGATATTCCTTGCAGAAGAACCGGACCCTACTATAATTGCGTTCCTTCTACCTATGCCTTTTATAAGAAGACTTCTCTGAATGCTGCGTATTGCAACCCTGCCGGTGCCTACCAGAAAGAAAAAGAGTCCCCAGTAAATAAGAATAAATGTAGGAGGCTGCGGAGGCATTCCGTGCATATAATCGTCGTATATAATAAAAAAGAATAGGAGAAAAACCCCGATGAACGAGGTCTTGAATAGGGTGGAAAGCTCATCGAACCGAGAGGATGCAAACCAGGTTTTGTACATGCCGGCAAAAGTGAAGAATACAACCCAGTAAACATAAACCGCAATCATGGTCGAAAGCAGAACCGGTTCGGTAATAAGATCGAACCAGCCTGTATTTACCCTGAAATAAAAGAAGAACATCAGGGCTATGTTCATTGTAAAGAAATCGATGAGAAGAATTAATATTTTTTCTAATTTTTTACTCAAAATAGGCCCGCAATTAATTGAACTGAGCTAATACTTTATCCGAAATAATATCCCCTATTGCCAACGAAGCCGTAGCCGCCGGAGAAGGCGCATTACAAACGTGTAATATATTCTTTGATTCAACAAAATAAAAGTCGTCTACCAGCCCCCCTTTATTATCGCATGCCTGAGCCCTTATTCCCGCTCCCCCCTGAATAAGATCATTTTTGTTTATTCCGGGGATAAGTTTGCGCAGAGCATCGGTAAAAGCGCTCTTGCTGTAAGAGCGGTAAAATTCCCCCATTCCGGTTTTCCAGTATTTATACATCACCTTCCTGAATCCGGGCCATGCGAATGTTTCAACTGCATCTTTTAAGTTGAACGAGGTTTTGCTGTACCCTTCCCTTTTGAAGGAAAGAACCGCATTGGGTCCTGCTTCAACTCCCCCCTTAATCATTCTTGTAAAGTGAACTCCGAGAAACGGGAAGGCAGGGTTTGGCACCGGGTATATAAGCGATTTAACCAGGTGTTCCTTTTCGGGGCGTAATTTATAATATTCCCCCCTGAAGGGAATTATTTTCAGCTCAACTTCGGGGTTGGTAAGCCGGGCAATGCGGTCCGACTGGAGCCCCGCGCACGATACTACAATTCTGGTTTTATACGAGCCCTTGTTTGTAACAACAACGTGCCCGCCGTTATCCTTTTCAATTGAAACCACTTCCTCGTTCAAATTCAACTGTGCATCTTTATCTAAAATATGTTCAAGGTATTTTTTAGATACATCAAGATAATTTATAATACCTGTCTGCGGCACAAAAAGCCCCGCGGCGGCATTTACATTGGGCTCAATTTCATTCAATTCACTTTTTGTAATTTTTCGTATGCCTTCAAGCCCGTTTTCAATTCCCCTTTTATAAAGGTTCTCCATATCGGCAAGCTGGCTTTCGTCTATGGCGGCAATAACCTTACCGCATATTTCATATTTAATTTCATTCTTGTCGCAGAATTCGAGGAGCATTTTATATCCCCTGCGGCAGTTTACTGCTTTAAGGCTTCCCGGTTTGTAGTAAATTCCGGAATGTATTACGCCGCTGTTATTCCCGGTCTGATGCCGGCAGATGTCATTCTCCTTTTCGAGAATGAGTATTTTTGCCGAAGGCTTCTTTTCCAGGATTTTAAGCGCCGTTGCAAGCCCTACAATTCCGGCCCCAATAATTGTTATATCAAACATAAATCACCGGGTTAATTTCCAATTATATTTTTTGAAAATATGGAATATCCCTATAAAGTGTTTAACCGTAATTTTTGAGAAGAACGACTTTTTGGTCATTCTCTGCTCGTGATGTATTATGCTTGTAAAAGGATAGTAAACCACTTTCCAGCCGGCGCGCCATACGCGCAGGCAGTAATCAATATCTTCGGGGCCGTAGAAAATCTGGTCATCGTAAACACCAATTTTTTCCATTACTTCGCGTCTGAAAAACTGGCATGCGCCAATTAAGTAATCCACTTCGCGTATCGAATTATGGTCCCAATCCTCCATTTGATGATGCCTTAGCAGATTGGAATTCCTTACAGCTGAAATTGATTCGAGCCTGCGGGCAACAAATGAGAGAAGAGTAGGAAACCTTTTGCATGAAAACTGCATGGTTCCGTCGGGTTCGGTCAATCTGGCGCCTATCAAGCCGCAGGTATTATCTTTTTCCATATAATCGAACAGATGTTTAATAGTATTTTCCGTCAGCTCCATATCCGCGTCGAGTATTAGCCGGTATCTTCCCTTTGCCAGGGCAAGCCCCTGGTTGCGAGCCTTTGCAACTCCCTTGTTTTCCTCATTTTCAATTAGAATTATCTGCGGATACTTCTCTTTAATCATTTCTACCGTACCATCCTGCGAATTGTTATCGATAAGAATAATTTCGTAGGTAAATCCTTCGGAATACTTTATCAGCGAAGAAAGGAGCACTTCAAGCAGGTTTTTCATACGCCAGGTTATTAATACAATAGAAATATCCATTTAACTCTCAATAATTATAATATTATTCAATCATACAATTTTATTTGAACACGAGCCATGAATTTAAGGTTGCCAAATCATCGTGATGTAAATTACTAAATTTTGAATTCAGGGTAATTCTTTTATTGATAATTTTTTCTTTCAGGTCTTCGTCCAATTCAGCAGAGGCATCAATTAAGGTTAAGCCCGTTTCATTTATAATCCGCAAATAGCCGCTGTGCCTAAGCCTGTTCATGTACATATATTTATTGCCGGCAATAAAATTCCAGGCAGTATCGCCGTATTTTAGAAAATTTATTTTTTCAATGCTTTTATCGCTGTACCAGAAATGGTCAATATAATCGGCAAAGTGGATTGAGAGCCCCTCTTTATTAAGGTAACCCGATGAAGCCTTAAGTATTTCTTTAAGGTTTTGCTCCGGTATGTGCTCTAAAACCGTATTCGAGACGAAATAATCCACCTTTCCTTCAAGCCCGCTTAACTTTGCGGCATCCGTATTTGGCCTATATTCTATGGAACACATAGTCAATAAATCGTTTAGATTTTTGCCTTCATTAATGTAACCGGCAAGCACTTCAACCCTTTCTTTATAAAAGGGGAATTCAGCCTCATAATCGGCCGCCAAATTCTTGTTTTTTAGAAGATATTTTATATCCTCGTCTATCAATTCCTTTTTCAGATAATTGTTCAAATCTACGGTAATAATCTTTCCGGCCCCGGCAAGCCATAGAAAAAGGGGAATATTTAAACGCCTTCCCGTTCCAATTTCTAGGAATACTTTCCCTTCGGCCGAACCGTTCCGGTCCTTAATAATTTTTATAAGCTTGGCCGCGGCATTAAAATGCTCAATAGGATTAGTTGAGCGCAAATCGCCGTAATTCCTCTGGACAAAATAATATACTTTCTGCGATAATTCCCCGGGCAGAACGGCTATTAAATTCTGGATTAATGCTTTAATTTTCCAGTTCATAAGCCCCCGCCGTAAACCGAATATATATTCCGGTAATAGCTATCTATTCCGAATTCACTTTTAAACCGGTTTTTCTGCATTAATAGTTTATTCAGCTCATCATTATATGATGCCTCAAGCCTGTTAATAGCCTCGCACCAAGAGGTGGAATCGTCACTGTTATAAATGATTCCCGCTTTAATTATTTTTTCAACCGTTTCTTTCATTCCCCCTAAATTTGGAACAACTGAAAGGATGTTGAATGTTGCCGCTTCCAGGATTCCCATAGGAGCCGTTTCGTAGCATTTAGATGCCATCGTAAAATATTTAACGTTGCCAAGATAGGTTTTAAGCTGAGCCTGCGGCATAAACGGTTTGAAAACGATATCCTTTGCAAAAGGGCTTTGCGAGGCTTTTTCCTTTAGCATTGCCTCTTCGTCCCCTCCGCCAATTAGAAGAAGCACAAAATCGTTCTTAACCTCGCTTTTCCATTTTATGAAGGATTCGAGTATAAAGCCCGCATTTTTTTCCTTTGAGAAACGGCCGAAATAACAGATTATATTTTCTTTGCTTCTTAATTCTTCTTCTTTTATTTCATCAATCGGGTTGCGAACGATGGTAATTTTATTCCCATCAATTCCCCCTTCAATAAGCTTCTGTTTCATCAATTCGCTAGGGGCTATTATTGCATCCAGCAGGTCTTTGTGCCCGATGATATTGTTAGAGATAATACTCCGTATCCCTTTAAGAAAAGAATACGTATTCCCCCTCCTGTCGCATCCCGATGTAATTATCGGCGTTTTTATCTTTCTGCTAAGGCACTTTTCGCATATCGCATTCTGCTTGTAATTGAAAAGCACCGAATTGGGGCAGACAAGGTTAAATTCGTGCACCGTCTGCACTATTTTAATATTATTTTTCTTCTTGTATTCTTTAAGAGGAAGAAGTATAGAGGGGGACAATGCCCCAATGAATGAATGGAGACGGACAACATCAATTTTTTTGCCCGTCAGAAACCGGTTAAGAGCGTTATAATTGTTCATTGAGAAGAAATAGCTCAGAATATCCATCGGGAAAGGGAATTCGGAATATATCCTGAATTTCACATCGGAATATCCGGGGTCGGTCATATCTTCCTTTATATAACCGGAATAATTTTCCTCAACCAGGGGGTTCCTGCGGGTAATATTAAAAACAGTCTCTGCCCCTCCGCCGTGGTCGTATCCGTGAATGTGGAGGACTCTCATTTGCCCCTCCTGCAGGTACTATATAAGACCGTTATTCCCATTTTCACTAACCTTCGGAACCTGTATTGGTAATGCCTTCTTTCTTTTTCTGAATCATTTTTGTTACCGAATAAATTATGATAATATTAAACGTAAAATGGATCCAGTGCAGAATAGGTATAAAGAATGAGAATATTATAACAATAATGCATAGGGCATATATCGATATCGAATTCATATCGGGCCTTTTTCTCATCCAGTAATAAAGGGTATTTATGCCGAAACCGAGAATCATAGGTATTGCAAAAACCCCTATAAAGCCGAAATCGCGGTAATAAATGAAAAACATCGAATAGGTATTATATGCGTTCGAAATCATACTCGGGAATTCGGGTATATTAACATATTCCTGAATAACCGGTTTTAGCCTTACGGCAAACAAAAGGAAATCGGCCGTAAAAAAGCCGTATGTGTACTGGTTAAGGTTCTGTACCGCTTTCGCGTAATTCTCCAGATTCATCGTTACGTACATATAAGGTTCGGTAAATACGGCGTATTGACTGCCGTATTTCATGTCGCTTAAATAGTATAAAATATCAAATGCGTAGCGGCTCATTCGTATTGTGGATATGCCGTAAAAGAGGGCGAAGAATACAACAAAAAAGATAAGCACGTTCCTCGGTTTCATCTTTTTGGTCATATAGTAAAAAAGTATAAGCAGGAATATTATAGGCAGAAGGAGATAAAACCTCTGCAGAAGAGTTGAATAGGATACCGCCCCCACAATAATTATTAACGAGACTATTATCTTCTTACTGAAATTTTTTGGGACAAGGAATATATATGCCAGCGAGAAATATAGTATTGAGGGAATTGAAAGAACAAATACTCCGTACCCGAAGACGCCCCATTTGGTTCTTGCTACTTCGGGCATCTTGGTGAACATCGGCAGAAATCCCCTTATCATATAGGTTGTTATGAACGAAACACAGTATAAGACAAACAGCGCCATTATAAGAAAAAAGAATTTGTCCCCGTCTATATCGCTGCTGCGGAATTCAGCCCTAACCGAACTGATTTTAGGTATTTTTTTATTGTAATTTATAACATAGACAAAAAACATTCCCAAAAGCATAGAAAGAATTGGCACAAGAAGGGTAAGCCATGAATATGCGCTCCATTCGAACTGGAAACGGCTCAGTTTTAAATCCGCCAGCCCTATGGCTATAAGCCAGATAATTAAGAACAAACGCGCCGGCGAAAGCACATCGGTGCCTTTTCTGAACATCGAAACGAACAGAAGGGCTAAAATAGAGAAACAGACTATGCTTACCGGCGTCATATAATTATTTTCTTATAAAATTAAAGTTAACTTTCCATTCAAGTATTCTGCTCCTCTCTTCGGATGAGAAGAAAAGCATAAATGAAACTCCTACAAGAAGAACAAATACCACTAAAATTCCTAAAAAGAATATGTTTTGCATATTTATATGCACCAGCAGCGCAATAATAACCCCCGCCAAAAGAAGCAGAAGGTAACGGTTATTTATTATATGCCCGTAGAACACTTCGAAATTATTATACATGTAAACAAAAAGAACAAAAATATTTATAATAAGCAGCACAAAAGCGGCTCCGTATATGCCGTATTTTGGCACTATGAATATATTAAGTATTATGCTTAGGAATATCCCCGAAAAAGCGGTATAAACCTGAATTTTCTGCTTGTTCGATGTTATAAGCATTACCCCCATATAATCCGATATGCATCTTATAAAAAGCACTACCGAAAATATTCCCAGCAGGGGAATTGCTGAGGAATAATTCTTTGACGAATAAACAAAATAAATTATCTGCTTTGGGTAGGCAAAGAATATCACCGCAATAGGGAGCGTAATCCAGTATATTATCTTAAAAAAGATTTTATTCATTGCAATCCAGCTTTCGCGGCTTTCCTTAAAAAGCCTTGCAAGCGTAGGCAGAAGGGCGCTGTATGCAACCCCCGGTATTATATAGGGCACCAGAAGAAGGTTCTTTACTGCGTTGTAAACCCCTACTTCACGGTCGCTCTTGAATAACCCGAGCAGAATCGTATCAAGCTGGTATAAAAGGCTTATGGATAATATAAGGAGCCCGTATAGAAGCGCTTTTCGCATCGCACCCCTGAAATCGGTAAATAAAATCCGGTACGATATATCGGGCATTACATTGCGCGTTAACCTTAGACTGAAAAGGAATCCAACTATTCTCGAAAATACATAGGATAGTGCTATTAAATATATATTTCCGTGGAGAAGGACAAATACCGTTCCCGCGGAAATTAACAGGAATAGATTCGTCGCAATAGATACTCTTGCATCGTAGCTTAATTTTTCGAATCCCTTGAACATTGCGACATAAAAATTGGATATCGTGTTGAACACCATGTAGAAACCGAAAATGAACCCGAGCAGAAGCGATTCTATGTTGCCGCTTTTCAAGTAAACGAAAAGGAACATACCTATAAGCGCCGCCGCCGCCAGCGTCATTTTTATCCAAAAATATTCCCTGAATATGGTTACGGCGTTTTTCCTGTCCCTGGCTATCTCGGTAGTAAGCAGAAGGTCAAATCCGAAATCGGCTATAAGAAGGAATGTATTTGCCAGAGTATGGGCATATGAAAACTTTCCGAATATATCGGGGCCCCAGAAACGCGCAAGTATCCAGAATACAGCTATATTGGGTATGTATCTGAATGAAATGGAGAGGAATGAAAAAAACGAATTATTTTTTACGCTTGATAATTCCGACATCCATTTACCGTGTATTTATTTCAATCATATTATAAGGCATACTCTCTTCCGGCCTGCTGCCGCTATTTGTGCTTAGTCCGTCTCTTTTAAAAAGAAGATTATCCTTTCTTTCCAAACCTGAGCCATCCTGTAAGCAAATCATACTTTTCAGGGTCCTGAGCTTTTACTTTTGATAATAATTCAAGAACAAAGACAATGAACATTCCCAAAAGAGATGATACTACAAGCGATACCATCAGGTATATGGTCCCTTTGGGGCTCGCTTTTTTTGTCGGAGGTGTTGCCTTATCCAATACAATTACCGAGGGCATATTCTTTACTTCTTCAACTTTTGCCTGCTCGTAAAGTGGGGTAATTATTTCAAGTATTTTATATTGTATCTGAAGGTCCTTGTAAATTTTAAGATATCCGCTTGCCAGTTCGGGTGCCTGCTTGAAAGGAAGAAGGAATTTCGAATCCTTCTGCGAGCTTTCTATACCCGCGTTTAACTGCGCTATCTTTTTATTTAATTCCTCTACCTGATATTTGGCCGATTCTATCTTGGGATTGTTATCGCCTAACTGTCTTTTAAGGGCATTATACTCAATATCCTTCATCAGGTATTCACCGTAAATTGTAGACATTGTCTTTATTGTCGATTCAATCTGTTCGGGAACCGCCATTACACCGGTCTTTTCCTGATATATCTTCATCGCGTTTTCAAGACTGTCAATATCCCTCAGATTTCTCTTATATCGTTTTTCAATAAATTCCCTGTTAGCCTTAGCATTCTGCACGCCAAGGTTAGTATTTATCTCATTAAGCTTATCAACAAGATAATTAGCCATATTGGCGGCTTTGCCCGGATTTTTATCCAGTACACTTATAAACAGGTTCCCTTCATCCTGAAGGTCTATGCTTAAATTGCTTTTCCATTCCTTAACTACATTTTCGTAATATTCCCCTTCAAGGTCATATTCTTTCTTTAAGTCGAATTTCTTAATTACCGAATCGGTAATTGAGGCGCTTTTGAGAATGGCAATAAACCTGTCCGATTCACTGCTCGATTTTGTAAGAGCTGCAAGCCCCTTCGAGGCGGAAAATCCCTTTGCCAGATTCGATAATCCCCCCAGTGCGCTTAATAAATCGGTATTTTCGGCCGGCAGTACCGATGCCGTTGCCTGATACCACTTGGGAGCCAGCAGTGCGTAGCCAGTTGCGCCTGCCGTTATTATAAATATGAATAAGAATAAGAACACCCGGTACTTTACTATTACTGTCAGGAATTCAACGAATGTGCTCCCTACAACGTCTTCTTTCTTATTTGCCTGTTTTTTTAAATCTTCCATTTCAGCCATCCGTTAAATTTATTTTGCTATGAATAACAAGTAATACAAGGAAGCAAGCCCGGCAATTACCGAAGCCACCGAACCGATTGCGGGTATGTAATAATACCACCTGTGCTTTAACGATTTTGTAAGGTATATCGCGTCCCCGGCTTCAACTTTACTGTTTTCGTCTGCGTCGGACCATGCACGGCTTTTTAACTTGATTATTTTAACATCACCGTCTGCCGATTCTGTCTCGCCACCGGCTTTCTCTATATAATACTTATAATCTTTCCCTTCTTCATATTGTACGTAACCGGGGCTCTTTACCTGTCCGAATAAGTAAACCAGGTTTTCCCTTTCGGGAACAAGAACAACATCCCCATCCTTTACAGTAAAATCCCCTTCGCGGGATGAAGTATCGTCAATCTTTGTAAAATCGACTACCCCGGGGCTGTAGAATAACCTTAATATATTATCCATACTGAATACGAGTGAATCTTCCACCGTTATATTGGCGCTCCTTGCCATCATAAGGGCATCAAGGTTCTGGTAGTTGAATTTCGAATCGAATTTGGTAATTCTGTATTCGGGGTTCTTTTCGTACTGCTCTTTAATAAACTTCATTCTTAACAATTGCTGACTGCTGGTGCCGCGCAGAAGCTCCGCGTTTTCGAGCGATGCGTTTTCGGTAAATCCGCCGGCCCTTTCTATTAATTCCCTTATGGTAGTGTTATTCTTTTTAACGAATACATAACCGGGGGTTTTAACCTCGCCCAGAACAAGCACTTTGACATCTTTTTTATAGTTCTCATCCGAAAGTACTTTAATCCTGTCCACTATTTTCAGTTCAACAATATCCTTTATGCCGGCTTTAATTATTTCTTCGTTATTACCGGTTTTATCCAGCCTGTAAATCTCCACCTCGCTTACATTATCGTATGCGGGGTTAATTCCGCGGGCAAAAAGGAGTGCGTCGCTAAGCTTATCCCCTTCTACAAACTGGAACTTTGTTGGAAAGTTAACCGCCCCGTCAATAGAGACAAAATTCGTTTCCGGGTTGGCTTCGGGGAAAATCAGTACGTCGTCGTTTTTCAAATACGGATTGAATTTGAAATCGCCCGTAAGCCTGAACTTCTCAAGGTCAATATTTACAACCTCCCCCGTGGCTCTCTTTAATATAATATTACGGCGCGGATAGCTCTCAATTTTCTTGTTCAACTTTTCGAGCGTTGCATCTTCCCTTGCCGTGTTAAGGGCCGCGTTGCGGGCTTCGTTAAAAAGCCTCGAAACAAACTGGTCTACCCTTTCGGATATAGTTGAATAAAATGTTCCGTTTACTATAAAAGAACCTCCAATTGTAACGCTTATTGTGCCTATTGCGCTGTAATCGGATGCTTTTTTAATATTGGAATTCTCCTCCTGCGCGTTTGTTATTACCGCAAGAAGAATTACTAATAAAAATATTTTCTTAAGCATATGTTGGACTTATTTGTTGATAAATTCGGTAGAATTAATTCGATAGAGTGTCCCCGTATTGAAGTTTGTAATACCTCCGGTATTCGCCGCTGATTATATTTTCCCACCAATTACGGTTTTTCAAATACCACTCCACTGTTTTTCGGATTGCATCGTTAAATTCAAAAACGGGCCTCCAACCCAATTCATTCCTTATTTTGGAAGAATCGATAGCATAACGCCTGTCGTGACCCGGTCTGTCTGCTACAAATTCAATTAAATTTTCTTGCCTGCCTAAAATACTCAAAATTAATTTAATAATTTCAAGATTTTTCATTTCGCAACCGGCGCCAATATTGTAAATTTGACCCGTTTTCCCTCTTTCCATCACTTTTTCAACTGCCCGGTTATGGTCTTCTACATATATCCAGTCCCTTACATTCATTCCGTCTCCGTAAACCGGCAGCTTTTGCCCATTAAGGGCATTTATAATCATTAATGGTATCAATTTTTCGGGGAATTGGTTGGGGCCATAGTTATTTGAACATCTTGTTATTACCCCCGGTACTCCGTATGTATGATGGTAGGCAAGAACCATTAAATCGGCTGCCGCTTTGCTTGAGGAATAGGGACTGTTGGGGGAAAGGGGGGTGGTTTCCTGGAATAATCCTTCCGGACCGAGACTACCGTAAACCTCGTCGGTAGATATCTGAATGAATTTTTCTATTTTATGCCTGCGTACGGCTTCCAAAAGGACATTGGTGCCTATAACGTTTGTGTTATAAAACGGTTCGGCCCCCAGGATACTTCTGTCTACATGGGTTTCAGCCGCGAAATTTATTACATTAGTAAACGAGTGCTTATTAAATAGATATTCCACAAGCTCGTTATTGCATATATCCCCTTTAACAAACTGGTAATTCCTGTTCTTCTCTGCCCCGGCAAGGTTTTCCGGATTGCCTGCATAGGTAAGTTTATCAAGGTTTACAATAACAACATCGTCCCTCGAATCAAGAATGTAATTGATAAAATTGCTTCCTATAAAACCCGCGCCGCCGGTTACTAATATTCTTCTCATGTCAGTATGAAATAAATCCTATGAATATTCCCGTCTGGATGAAAAAAGAATTCCCCTTTAACGAAGAGGGAACTCCGTTCACCTGAATTGAATTATCCCCTTTCCAGTTCTCCCCGAAAGAGAAAATGTATCCGCCGCCTACCCTGAATGATGCGAGACGGCTTATGGGTATATCAACATTTAAGGTAGGGGCTACTGTAAAAAATGTATTAGTAAGCTTTCTTGAGATATTCTGTGTGTTCTTCGCAGGGTCGCTCGCTTCGTTCCAGATATCCCCCCAATTAAATGCCCCCTTATTCTGATAAATGGTTATTGATGAGCTTCCAACACCGATAATTCCCCCCACAGAAACTCCTATCGATTCGACAAAGGGGAGTGTATATTCAAGAGTAACGCCACCAAGCCCCAGGGAGTAATCCGCTTCTTTATTAAATCCATCCTTAAATCCGGTACGGGCAGTCGTTCCCGAATAACCGATTCCCCCTATCCTGAGGTTATCTATAACCATCAGATAAACATAGCCCGAGCCGCCATATCCCATAAATCCGGAATTTGAAAAATTATCAATCCCTGCGTCAGGCATCATTTTATTTAAATCACCCAGATCGGGCATAAGCCAAATAGCGTTAAAGCCCCCTCCGAAACCGAATTTTGAAAGAAGCCCTACTTCTTCATCCTGTGCCATTGCGGCTCTGCCCGTAAATAAGAGCAGTGTCAAAGCTATAATTGCTGTTTTTTTCATTTTCACACTTAATTTTTATTGGGTAAAGTTAGTAATTCTATAATAAAGATAAAAACCAAAAATTACCCCCTTTTGCCGGGCAATTATTTGGGCCGGGGGGTTTAAATATAAAAAAGGCTGTACGGTTTCCTATATGTCCACCACAACAAGGGGAAACCTGGTACAGCCTTCGGGCAATAAAGTAAAAAAATTAATCCATCATCATCCGTAAGAAGGAGGAACTGTCTTCTTCATCTTTCTTCGGTTCCGCTTTCTTCGGTTTTACATTCGATTCAAAAGTATCATACTTCTCTATTCTAAACCCTCCTGAAGTTAAAGGCTGTTCTTTTTCAACATTTAATCCCGAGGTTCCTTTAACTCTAAAGATAGTTGGTACATCAAGGTCTTCCGTGTTTTCGATATCGAACCTTTTAGGGTCGAATCCGGTAATGGGAGTAGATTTTCTTTCCTTCTCTTCCTTCTGAGGCTTAAAGGAGGTTAATCCGCTTAAGGCGCCGTTGGAATCGAATCCCGTTGCTATTACGGTATAAGAAACGTATTCACCCATTTCATCCTTGTTTACAAAGCCGAATATTACGTTTGCTTCTTCTCCTGCTGCTTCCTGAATTATTTTGTTTCCTTCATCCATTTCCTGAATTGAAAGATTTGCCGAGCCGGTAACATTAAGAAGTATATTCTTTGCCCCCTTAATGCTTACCCCTTCGAGAAGCGGCGACGAAATAGCCTTCTGTGCGGCTTCAATTGTGCGGTTTTCGCCGCTTGCAATTCCGCATCCCATTAATGCCTCGCCGCTCTGGTTCATTACAGAACGCACGTCGGCAAAATCCACATTTATAAATCCGGGTATGGTAATAATATCTGCTATACCCCTTGTTGCTTCGTATAGAACTTCGTTAGGCTTATCGAATGCTTTCTGTGCCGAAGTGGTCATGTCTATATGATTCAGTATCCTTTCATTGGGAATTACTATCAAGCTGTCTACATACTGCCTAAGTTCCTGAATCCCTTCTTCGGCGTTTAGCATTCTTTTCTTTCCTTCCCAACGGAAAGGTTTGGTAACAATACCTATTACAAGAGCGCCCATTCTCTTTGCAATCTGCGCTACGGTTGGAGATGCGCCCGTTCCGGTGCCTCCCCCCATGCCCGCGGTAATGAATACCATGTCGCTTTTATCTAATATGCGCGAAATTTTTTCGCTGTCTTCTTCTACTGCTTTTCTTCCTACATTCGGGTCGGCCCCTGCCCCGAGCCCCCTTGTTATATTGGTTCCAATCTGTATTTTCTGGTGTGCGGAACTCTTTTCTAATACTTGTGCATCGGTGTTGATTGCCACATATTCAACCCCCGAAAGCCCCCTTTTAATCATGCTTTCGATTGCGTTACAACCGCCACCGCCGACACCGACTACCTTTAATACTGCCGACATAGTGTTCTCCTTGTCAAGAGTTGCGAATTTGGACATATTGCCTCCTTGTTGTGGTGTTTTTATAATTCATCAAAAAACTCTTGTATTTTCTTAAATACCCCTTTTAATGGTATTTTTTTCTTCTCTTTCTTCTCTTTTACTATGACAAAATTCTCGTGCGACAGGCTGCCCGGTATGCCCCTTATTAATCCTGCCGCTGTAGCAAATTCGGGACTTTCGATTTCGCTCGATAAACCGGAGCCGAGATCGAGAGGAACCCCTATACGGGTAGGAAGACCGAATACTTCCTCTGCCAGTTCGGGGCATCCTTTTAAAAGCGAACCCCCGCCGGTTAATACTATACCCGCCTTAATTTTGCCCTTGTAATTTGTCTGCCTCAAATCATTGTCAATAAGCGAGAATAATTCTTTCATTCTCACATGGATAATCTGCGTTAAAAGGGAAACAGGCACTTTAATATTGCCCCTTGCGCCTACCCCTTTTATATAAATATCTTCATCTTTAATAATGGCGTCTTCAGATGCATAGCCGTATTCCTTTTTCAGTTTCTCGGCATCTGCCGAAACGATTCCAAGGGCCTCCCTTATATCGTTTGTAACCTGATTGCCCGCGACGCCTATTACTTTGGTGTGTTTAATGCTTTTATCGTGGAATATTGCCACGTCAGTGGTTCCGCCGCCAATATCTATTAGCACCACTCCTAAATCCTTTTCATTATCATCCAGCACCGAAACGCTCGATGCAATCGGCTGGAGCACATAATCCTGCACGTTAAGCCCCGCCCTTTCTACCGATTTTTTAATATTCTGTATTGCCGGTATGGATGCGAGTACTACATGGTTAACGGCTTCGAGCCTCGAGCCCGACATTCCGATCGGATTCTCTATTCCTCCCTGATAATCTACAAAGAACTCTTCCGGAATTATGTGAAGAATCTGCCTGTCAGACGGAATCCGGATGGTTTTCACGTCGGCTTTAAGCCTTTCAAGATCGTCCGGCGAAATTTCTTTTTCGGGATTATTAATGGTAACATAATTTCTATGGCGTAAACTTGTAATGTGTTCCCCTGCTACCCCTACAATAAGGTCCTTGGTAATTATACCTGCCCTGTTCGAGGCTATATCAACCGCTTCTTTAATTGCTTCTGCAGTTTTTGAGATATTTGCAACAAGGCCTCTGTTCAACCCTTCCGAAGGAGCAACGCCGAAACCGAGAATGTTAACGCTTCCTTCAAGATGTTCGGCAATTACCGCGCATACCTTAGTAGTTCCTAAATCGAGCCCTGCGACTATTTTCTTTTTCATATCTGTTTTCCTTCATTCCCGGTATTATTCTCGGTTACACCGAGAAATACGTGTTTGTCGAACCTTAAATCAACATAATCGAGATAATTGTTAATCTCGTTTCCTTTCATAAATTTCCAAAGACTGTTAAAGTATACCGCCTTCTTTATTTCATCATTCCTTCCGAATACTACCGGAAAATTTAAATTCGAAAAATAAACGAGAATATCTTTCCCGTTGCGTAAATCTATCTGCGATAAATTATCTGCCAGTTCGCTGTTGGTAAGCTTGAATACCTCAAGAATTTTGAATGCCGTTTTAATTTCGCTGTTGCCGTTTACAAAAGAAAAATTCTTAAACGTTTCAACATCCTTGATATTGCTTATGACCGGGAAATTGAGCTCAGCCGAGTTCGGAAGGCATGGAATTACCTGCATATTATCCGTTACTAATACCTGCTTTGTACTGTCTACCAGCATAGCGGCGAACTTTTTCTCCTGAATACGCACTAAAATTTTGTCGGTCCCGTCGAACCTTACTTCAGCTTTATCTACATAAGGGTGTCTTTCAATCCTGTCTTTAATAATTGCAGGATTCAGGTACGAAAAATAACTCGTATCCTTAAGCATTGCAAATGAAGCATAACCGTCATTTGAAAAATATTTTCCTCCCGTAATTTCTATCCCCTTTATCTTTAAAGTCTGCCTGTCCTTTACTTCGAAGGAAAGGTAGAGTATGAAGACTGAGAGGAGAAGGAGGAAAAGAAGTCCGGTTATTTTTAAGTTAATCTTCAATGCTTTCCCTTAATAATTTCAATGAATTTCTCTCCGTACTTCCATATATCGCCGGCGCCCATTGTAATTACGATATCACCCTTCTTGTAAATTTTTTGAAGCAGTTCCGGCACTTTAGTTTTATCCGGTTCATAGTAAACATGTTTGTGACCGAACTTTTTTGCAGTGTCGGCGATGAGCGAACCGTTAATTCCCTCAATCGGTTTTTCGCGCGCCGGGTAAACATCGGTGCAAATGAAAACATCAGAGTTCAAAAACGATCTTCCGAACTCGGCATAAAAATCGCGCGTTCTTGAATATAAATGAGGCTGAAATACCGCAATTAACCTTCTCTTCCATCCCCCTCTAACACCCGATAATGTGGCATTTATTTCGGTGGGATGATGGGCGTAATCGTCAATTACCATTATATCATTGTCATATTTCTTTTCGAAACGCCTGTAAACCCCGGCAAATTTTTCGAGGGCCCTCTTAATCGTTTCGAAATCGACTCCGAGTTCCTTTGCAACGCATACGGCCACAAGTGAGTTTTTTATATTGTGTAGCCCCGGAATACGCAATGTTATCTTTCCAAGCTCTGCACCCTGATAAACCACCGTGAAAGTGCTCTGGTTTTCCTTATGGCTTATATCCACAGCCTGAATATCTGCCTGAGGGGATATTCCGTAGGTGAAGATTTTCTTGTTTATCAAAGGAATTACATCCTGAAGAGCAGGCTCATCTAGGCAGAGCACAACAAACCCGAAGAAAGGCACTTTGTTAGCAAACTGTACAAATGCCGTTTTAATATCGTCAAGATCTTTATATGTATCCAGATGTTCCTTTTCCAATGTTGTAATAGCCGCAATGCTGGGGGTTAGCTGAAGAAAAGTCCTGTCGAATTCGTCCGCTTCAACAACAATAAACTCGCTTTTGCCAAGCCTTGCGTTAGTGCCCCCAAGCCCCGAAAGCTTGCCCCCTACTATAATAGTCGGGTCTATTCCTGCTTCGGTAAGCACAAGTCCCACCATAGAAGTGGTAGTGGTTTTGCCGTGTGTTCCTGCAATGCCTATGCCGTATTTCATTCTCATGCATTCGGCAAGCATCTCGCTTCTCTTAATAACCGGAATTTTCCTCTGAATTGCGGCTGCAACTTCGGGGTTTTCAATATTAACCGCCGAAGAATATACAACTACATCAGCTTCCTTAAGGTTTTCGGCAGAATGCCCTATGTAAATTTTCATTCCAATTGAGCTTAAGCGGTCTGTAATATCAGTCTTTGCTAGGTCCGAGCCTGAAATTGAGAACCCCTGGCTAAGCAGAATTTCGGCTATGCCACTCATTCCAATACCGCCGATACCCACAAAGTGAACGTTTTTAATCGTATTCATCATCATAACATATTCTCCTACACCAATTCCGCCAGACTAATTGCCCTTAAGGCAATTACTTCAGCCGCTTCTTTATTAGCAAATTTTTGAATTTTTTCCCTCAATTCCTTAAGCCTCGCTTCATTATTCATAAGCGATGAAATTCTTTCCTCCATTTCGTTCCTAAGGTTTTTATCATCAATCAGTTCAGCGGCGTTTTCATCAAAAAGGGATTTCGCGTTCATATATTGATGGTTTGCCGCAACATTTGGGGATGGCACGAATACCGATGCAATGCCAAGGTTGGCCGCTTCGGCAATTGTTGTTGCCCCGCTGCGGGCAAGCATTAAATCGCACGCCGAAAAGGCGGCCGACATATCTTCTATAAAGGGGAATACTCTGGTCATTGCGCCCGATTTGTCCTTATATCTTTCATAATAAGCGGGACCCGTCTGCCATATAATCTGTATTCCTTTACCATTTAATTTACCGGCGAATTCGGCAACAACGCTGTTAAGTGTACCGGCGCCTAAACTGCCTCCAAGAACCAGAAGAACAGGCTTGCCGGGTATAAGTCCGAAACCATTAAGTGCTTCTTCTTTATTCTTAAGCTTAAGGTTAATGCGCACGGGGTTGCCGGTAACTTTAAGTTTATTTCCGTTTCTGAAATATTTTTTAGAATCTTCGAACGTAATGTGAATTTCTTCGGCTCTTTTTTCCAACAGACGGTTTGTAACCCCCGGGTAGCTGTTCTGCTCAAGCAGAATTACTTTAGCGCCCAATATTGAAGCTCCCCAAACCGCAGGCCCCGATACATAAGCACCGGTTCCGATAGCTACCCTCGGCTTGAATGAAAAACTTATTGCAAGCGACTGAATTGCCGATACAATAACCTTAACAGGGAACATCAGGTTTCTAAAATTTAATTTACGCGAAAAACCGCTAATCCAAATCGGCTTGAAGTTAAAATCATTTGCAGGAACCACGCGCGCTTCAATCTTATTTTTGGTGCCAAGGAATATTATTTCGGCTTCAGGTTTAATTTCCCTTATCTTCTGCGCAACAGCAATTGCGGGGTAGAGATGCCCCCCGGTTCCGCCTCCGGCAAAAAGAAAACGATATGGAGTTAATTTTTTCATACAGACGCCGATGCCATATCAGGGTTTTTAGCTTTGTTTGTATTGGCTTTATTCTTATGGTTTCTTTCCCTTACAATACTGCGCGAAATATTGAGCAGAATACCGACCGAAATACCGAAAAGTATTATTGAGGTACCGCCGAAACTGATGAAAGGGAAAGTAATACCCGTTGTAGGAAGCACTCCGCTTACCACGCCGGCATTTATTAAAGCGCTTATAATTATATTGAAAGAAATGCCCAAAGCCAGAAGCTGGGCAAACCTGTCGTTTGCTTTTTTTGCAATAACCAATCCAATTAAGAAAATAAAAAAGAAAATGAGAAGCACCAGAACGGCTCCTATAAAGCCGAATTCCTCGCCTAAAATAGAGAATATAAAATCGCCGTACGATTCGGGAAGGAAGCCGGCACTCAGCCTGCTCTGCCCTATGCCCAGCCCCCAAACGCCGCCGCTTCCGAGAGCAATTTTTGCCTGCCTTACCTGAATATTAATTTCGCCCCCGCCATTAACACTACTGAAGAATGTAAGTATCCTTTCGCGCGAATGGGCGAAAAGCATCATAACCGAACCCGATAAAGCCCCCGCAACCCCCAGAGTTGAGAATATGTGACGCATCCTGGCGCCGGCTACAAATAAAATTGTGAAACCGAGCATTACTATAATTAGGCTCGTGCTAACATTAGGCTGTATTAGTATAAGTCCGGCAACGGCAAAAATCCATACTACTATGTATCTGTAGCCGTCGTTAAAACTATCCAGCAATTCCCCCTTCTTTTCAATCAGCTTTGCAAGGTGAATTATAAGGGCCAGTTTGGCAAACTCGGAGGTCTGGAAAGTCATGAATCCCAGATTAATCCATCGTGAAGCGCCTTTAGCCCTGACGCCGGCAAAATAGGTATAGACCAAAAGAATTATAGCGAAAATAATTATATGCTTGCTGTATTTTTTATAGAGTTCGTAGGGAACCATTGAGAAGAAAATCATAAGCCCGCCTGAGAGAAGCACTTTCCAAATATGGGATTTGAAAAGGGCATAGAAATTATCGAGCCTCATCTGGCTGTAATTTCCGCTGGCGCTGAAAACAAGCAGTGCCCCCAAAAGCATCATTGCACCAATAAGCACTATCAATATTCGCTGAAGTATCTTCATTATAAACTCATTACCGCCTGTTTAAATACTTTACCCCTGTGTTCGTAGTTATCGAACATATCGAAACTGGCGCAGGCGGGGGAAAGTAAAACTACTTCCCCTGCCTTTGCCTCTTTACTTCCTTTAACAACACATTCTTCAAGGGTGCTTAAAATTTCTACGTCCATAAATGGGCTGAAAAAGTCGTACACTTTTTTAGCCGAGGAGCCGATAGCATAAATTTTCTTAACCACATTCTGCACCGGCTCTTTTATCTGATTGTAATCGTTTCCTTTGTCCTTGCCCCCCAGAATAAGAAATACGGGCTGATGGAATGAACGGAGTGCGTACCAAACAGAATCGGCATTGGTAGCCTTGGAATCGTTATAAAATTTAACTCCGTTAAATTCCCTTACAAATTCAATTCTATGTTCAACGCCGGGGAATGTTTTGAATGCCCCGGTAATTTTATCGTTCTCAAGCCCTATGGTCTTTGCAACGGCAAGCACTGCAAGCGCGTTGGCAATATTGTGCTCCCCTTTAATGAATAAATCGGAGGCTTCGCATACATATTCCGCTCTGCCGTTATGAGCATAATATAATTTGCCATCCTTATGGAAAGCGCCTTCGGCTACTTCGTTTGCAATTGAAAAACGGAGTTTTCTTACCGGACTTGTAATTTTTTCAACCGGAGTGTTTTTATCGTCGGCATTGGTAATAAGGTAATCCCCCTCATTCTGGTTTTTAGCTATAACAAGTTTAGAAGCAGTATATTCTTCGAAACTATGGTTGTAGCGGTCCAGATGGTCGGGAGTAATATTAAGAATCATTGAGAAAGCCGGTTTGAAACTATCTATATAATCGAGCTGGAAGCTTGAAGTCTCCAGCACAACAAATTCATTTTCTTTCACGTCGAGTGCGATTTCGGAAAAAGCGAAACCGATATTGCCGGCCGAGTAGGCTTTAACGCCGCAGTTATTCAAAAGGAATTCGCACAGCGATGTGGTGGTAGTCTTTCCGTTTGTGCCTGTAATGGCAATAATTTTACCTTTACAGAAACGGGATGCCAGTTCAACTTCGCTGATAACCTTAATGCCCCTTTTTGCCGCTTCAACAAGAGGATACGAATTGGAAGGCACTCCGGGGCTGGTGACTATAAAAGCGCAGTCGAAAGCCCTTTCGGAATGGGCACCGCATTCATATTCAATACCCGCGGCTTCAATCGCTTCAATCTGCTCTGTAAGTTTTTCCTTTGGGGCAAAATCGCTTATAAAAGGAATACCGCCAAGCCTCTTAATAAGCTTTGCGGCTCCAATTCCGCTTCTTACGGCGCCTAAGACCGTTATTTTTCTGCCTGCTATTTCCATTAACGTATCTTGAATGATGTTAAACTGATAATGACTAAAATTATTGTTATGATGTAGAACCTAACCACAATTTTAGGTTCTTCCCATCCGGTAAGTTCAAAATGATGATGAAGGGGAGCCATTTTAAAAACTCTCTTCCCTTCGCCGTATTTCTTCTTTGTGTATTTGAAATAAAGTCTCTGTATCATTACCGAGACGGTTTCTATAAGATATATTCCGCCAAGAATGGGAATAAGCAATTCCTTCTTAATTAAAATGGCAATAATACCGAATGCGCCGCCGAGCGCGAGCGAACCGGTATCCCCCATAAATACCTGTGCGGGATAAAAATTAAACCAGAGGAATCCGAGACAGGCGCCTATTGCCGCCGCAATGAATACGGTCAGCTCGCCCGAGCCGGGAAGGTATATTATATTAAGATAATCGGCATATATAAAATTGCCCGATACATAAGCTATAACCGCGAGGGCAAGCATAACAAACACCATCGTTCCGGTAGCCAGACCGTCGAGCCCGTCGGTTAAATTTACAGCGTTAGAAGTGGCGGTTATAATGAATATGACAACCGGTATATAAAAATATGAGAAATCGAAATTCAAATCCTTGAAAAAGGGCAATGTCGTTTCGGTAGCGTAGGTATGAAAAGCCGGGAGGAAATATATTGCGCACCCCACAACAAGGCCAACAAAAACCTGCCCCATAATTTTGTAACGGGCTATAAGCCCCTGAGGCACTTTTTTAACTACTTTTAGATAGTCATCCACAAAACCGACAAGGCTTAATACAATAGTTCCGAAGAGAATAAGAAGGATGTAAATGCTCTTTATATCTGCCCATAAAAGCACCGGAATAACAATGGAAAGGATAAGTATAACGCCCCCCATAGTAGGAGTGCCTGCTTTTTTCTTATGGGTTTTAGGACCTTCGTCTCGTATCGGCTGATCGACCTGTTTTTTCTTAAGCAGGGCAATTACCTTAGGCCCGACCAGAAGCGAAAGAAGAAGGCTTGTAATTGCCGCCAAGGCCGAACGGACGGTAAGGTATTTGAACACGTCAAATCCGGGAGGATTAAAGGCTTTATTTATGTACTCAAACAGATAATAAAACATTACTTACCTCTTTCGGCTATTGTATTAGCAAAATCTTCCATTTTCATTCCGCGTGAACCTTTAACCAGAACGGCCGAATCGCTGAAATCAAATTTTTTAAGATAAGCGGAAAGGCTTTCCCTTGAAGCGAAGTGTTTCCTGTTAACGTTCTTCCTCAATTTGCCGCTAAGGTTTTTCATTAATGCGCCGATTGTAAGAACAGTATATTCTTTTTTATTTGGTATAATCTTGTACAAATCTTTATGCAGTTTATCTGCCTTAACACCAAGTTCAAGCATGTCCCCCAGTATTAAAACTTTTTTTGAATACGCCGAAATATTTTCGAGAACTTCAACAGCGGCTTCAACCGAAGCGGGGTTTGAATTATATGTATCGTCGAAAAGGATAAAGTCTGAAAATTTTGCAGCCTGAAGCCTGCCCTTTGCGTCTTTCATTTTAAGGGCTCCGGCGGCAATTTCTTCGGCAGTTAAGCCCATCTTAAATGCAACGGCGCATACGGCAAGAAAATTCTTTGCGTTCGATAATCCATACACAGGCAGTTCAACCGTAAGTTCTTTATTCCTGTAGCTTACAGAAAGAATCGATTTCCCGTCGCCGGTATAACCAAGAATTTCCCCTTTAACATCGGTTTTGCCGTGAAAACCGAAAGTGACTTTATTCTTAATACGCGATGCATGTTTTTTAATTACCGGATCGTCTGTATTAACAAAACATACGCCTTTGTGTTTGGATGTAACCGTAAAGAGGGCCGATTTTTCCTTATATACCCCCTCCCTGTTAACCAGAAACTCGAGATGCGAATCGCCTATGTTGGTAATAAGGGCAAAATCGGGACGCGAAATATTTGCGGAATATTCAATTTCGCCGAAATGGTTTGTCCCCTGTTCAAGAACAAGGGCTTTGCATTTTTCGTCAGCCTGTAAAATTGTAAGTGGAACGCCGATGTGGTTGTTGTTGTTGGCTTCCGTTTTAACGGTGTTTAATTTTTGCGAAAGGACAACCGCAAGCATATCCTTGGTTGAAGTTTTGCCGTTGCTTCCGGTAACGGAAATAACCTTAGCTTTTAATTTATTTCTCCACACGGCGGCTATAGCGCCAAGGGCGGCTGTAGTATCTTTAACAGTAATAATAGTTTTATTAATTTTATCGTATCTGCCAAGCGAGTCTGCATTAATCATAACTGCAGAGGCACCTTTTTTAACCGCCTCTGAAATAAAGTCGTGCCCGTCGAACTTTTCCCCTTTAATGGCTATAAACAAAAGACCCTTTTTCATATTGCGGGAATCGATGGAAATACCCTCGGCGCCGTTAAATGCATCCGGATTAAGAATCTCCGCTGTGGGGAGATTGAATAAGTCTTCTAATGTAATTTTCAGTTTTGACATTCTTTTAAATACTTCTCCGCAACTTCTTTATCGGAAAAATGGCTTCTTACGCCGTTAACTTCCTGATAGGTTTCGTGCCCCTTGCCGGCAATTAGAATAATAGCATCGGGGTCCGATTCGAATATTGCCTTCTTAATTGCTTCTTCCCTGCCGGCTATTCTTTTATAATTATCAGTTTTAATTCCTGCTACTATATCGTCAATAATTGTTTCCGGATTTTCTGTTCTCGGGTTATCGGATGTAACATAAGCGAAATTGCTCATTGAAGCTGCAATATTGCCCATAACAGGGCGTTTTGTCTTATCCCTGTCGCCGCCGCATCCGAAAACGGTTACAATCGGGCGCTCTCCCTTTACAATATGCTTAACAGCGGCAAGCGCCTGGTTAAGGCTGTCTGCTGTGTGGGAATAATCTATAATAACTTTTCTGTTTTTGTACGATACAACTTCGAAACGGCCCGGAACCTGAGGCGTGTTTTTAATCCCCTCAACGGCTTTATCGGCATCAACACCAAGCAGAACCGCATTTGCAAAAGCCGCAGTGGCGTTATATGCGTTGAATTTGCCTATCAGGCTTGTAGATATATAAAAATTACGGCTGTTGTAATATACTTCGAATGTAGTGCCGTCGAGGTTATATTCTATGTTCGAAATTCTAAAATCGGCCTTAGCACCGGTTCCGTACGAAAATTTATCAGCTTTGGTGCCGGCAACCAATTTAACCGAATTGGGGTCATCCAGATTATAAATAGCTTTTGAGCCGGGGCATAATTTTGTAAAAAGAATTTTCTTCGAATCGAAATAATGTTCGAATGTTTTATGGTAATCCATATGGTCCGAAGTAATATTGGTAAAAATAGCCGAGGCAAAGGTAAGATAATCGACCCTGTTAAGGGCAAGCGCGTGCGAAGAGACTTCCATTGCGCATGCCCTGCACTGCTCGCTAACCATTTTGTTAAGCAGTTCATTAATCGTGTGCGATTGCGGAGTTGTAAGCATAGTCTTAACCTCCCTTTCACCGATGTAATTGGCAATAGTGCCAATAAGACCGCTTTTCATGCCTGCGGACTCAAAAATATTCTTAACATAAAAAGCAGTCGTGGTTTTTCCCTTTGTGCCGGTAATACCTGTAAGGAGGAGTTTATCGGAAGGATTGCCGTAAAAAACCGAAGCGGCAAGGGGAAGCGCTTTGCGGCTCTCTTCAACAAGAATTTTAACGCAGCCCGAATGTGTAAAAAATTCTTCCGGAATATTCTTGTCATTATCTAGTATAATAGCCGAGGCCCCTTTATTGATACATTCCAGAATGAAATTGTGCCCGTCTGTATTAGCGCCTTTGATTGCGACAAAAAGGGAACCGGCTTTAACTTCGCGGGAATCGATGGTAATCGAATCGATTTCCTTCGTTTCCGGGTTCCCCGTCACCTGAATTGCTTTCAGGCTATTTAACAGTTCATTCAGTTTCATCAGCGGATATTTATTTTATTTAATTTTTTAGCAGTTTCGCATTTAATAACACACGCATCCCCTTTATTGAGCTGTGTGCCCGGTTCAAGGCTCTGCCAAACAACACTGCCGGCGCCTTTAACTTTGTATTTAAGCCCCGCGCGGTTAAAGAACGCAATGGCTTCCCTAAGGGATTTGCCGCTTAGGTCGGGCATTGAATTGCCCGAAAGTGAAATTTTTCCTGCGGTAGTGCCGGAATCTCTTTTTTCCGGAACGTCCATATATTCAATGCCGCCTCCGTCGTTGGATACAGAAGCGAGCCAGGTCTGAATTTTCTCATTCTTTCTCTGTATTTCGCTTTTCTCCGGAGCAATAGAGGCATCGTAATCAATAATCTGTTTTGCCACTTCGTGGAAAATGGGGGCGGCAACAAGCCCGCCGTCTTTACCGATTACGGGGGAGTTGACAAGAATTAGGCATACAATCTTAGGGTTATCGGCGGGGAAAAATCCGATGAAAGAAGAACTGTGATGATCCTTGGAATAACCCTTGCCTATAAGTTTTCTTGCCGAACCGGTCTTGCCGCCAACAAGTACATCCTGCAGGCGGGCATTTTTTCCGGTTCCGTTTTCAACAACACCCACCATAAATTCTTTTATTTTATCCGAGGTCGATTTCTTTATAACCTGACGCAAAACCATCGGTTTATTTTCTTTGATTACTTTCCCCTGCGGGTCTGTAATTTTGCTTACAAGAATCGGCTGCATCATATTGCCCCCGTTTACAAGGGAGCTGAACGCGGTAATAAGCTGAAGAGGGGTAACCATAATCTCGTAGCCGAAAGACATATACATTTTTGAATATTTCGAAAAAGCTTCGGGCAGTTTGAGCATGCCTTTCGATTCCCCAGGAAGATCTACCGAAGTGGCGCTTCCGAATCCGAAATCGCGCAGGTATTTATAGAAACTGTTCTTGTCAATTCTTTCGCTAAGCTTTGCCATTCCTATGTTGCTTGAATATTCAAGCACTTCCTTAACAGTAAGCTTGGGGGTCTTGTGCGCATCGGTTATTACCGCACCCGGAATTTTCCAGTTTCCGTTTTCGGTATTTATTACTTCGTTCTCGTTTACAAGATTGTTATCTATGTACATGGACATAGTAAAAGCTTTGAATGTAGAGCCGGGTTCGTACGGGTCAGTAATTATTCTGTTTCGTCTGTCTTCATCGGTAAATTTGCTGAAATCGTTCGGGTCGAATGTGGGATTGTTTGCCATTGCGAGAATTTCGCCGGTATTCGGATTCATTATAATACCCACAGCCGAAGTGCCGCCGAATTTTTCCAAACCGTTGGCAAGTTCATTCTCAAGTATCTGCTGGTATGTGCGGTCAATAGTAAGAACGATATTATCTCCCGAAGAAGACTGTACCGATTCATCCTCGTTTACTGTAACCATTCTGCCAAGCACGTCTTTACGTATAGACAGCATGCCGTCGTGCCCGGTCAATTCCTTATCGAAAGATTTTTCAACGCCGTAAACGCCGTGGCATTTTTCATCAACATAGCCCAGAATGTGCGAAGCCAGGGAACCGTAAGGATAAACCCTCGTATAATCCTCAACCTCTTTTAAACCATCTGCCACAAAATCCTTTAGCAGAAGCGCTTTTTCGTGAGAAGCTTTCTTTTCAATAACCACATTTTTATCGCTGTTCTTAATAAGCGATACATAAGCGGAGCTGTTTTTGCCGAAAACGGAAGAGAACTTGTCCGATATTTTCTTCAGATTCCTATCGTTGACCATTCTTGAATCAACAATGAAAGAGATGTCGTCTTTGGTATAACTCAGCACAACTCCGTTCCTATCCTTAATAATGCCCCTTTCGGCTTTAAGATTTTCCGATTTATTCTGCTGGCGCTCTGCAAGAAAAGAGAGATTATCGTGTTCGAAAATCTGAATTTTCGCCAGGCGCACAATAATAATGCTCAATCCGATGAATAAAAAAAGTACTACAAAAAGTAACCGGTTATTTGCCATATTTTCCGTTTAATTTATTTATCAGGTAATCAAGCTGTTTCTTATCAACGGTAAGGCTGTCAATATCCAGCCCCGGTTTAATAAGCCCCAAAGAATCCTGAGCAATAGGAATAATTCTTTCGGCCGCGGTTAATTTTTGCACTTCAATCTGTTTCATTTCAATTTTATTCTTCTTTTCGTTCAGTTCATCAAGCCTGTTAACTTTATTCTTTACCATACCTTTAATCTCGGTAAGCAGATATACATAAACGAACAGTACAACAACGGCAAATGAAAAAAAAACAATAAAGTTTCTTAAAAACTTATTTTTGTTAATCATATTTTTTCCGCCGCCCTCAATTTAGCGCTTCGAGCCCTTCTATTGATTTTAATTTCTTCATCCGACGGAGTAACGGGTTTTCTCGTAATTATATTCAGCGTCCTTTCCTTTCCGCAAATACAAATCGGTGTTCCGGGGGGACAAACGCATTCAAGGTTTTCGTACTTAAAAAACTCTTTAACAATACGGTCTTCCAGCGAATGGTACGAAATAACTACTATCCTGCCCCCTTTGCCCAGCCTTTTAACCGAAGATGCAAGAAAGCTTTTCAATTCTTCAAGTTCGTTATTCACATAAATGCGAAGAGCCTGAAAGACGCGCGAAAGCATATCGGCTTCGAACTTGGGAGGCACCAGTTTGGCAATTATTCCCCTAAGCTGTCCGGTGCGCATAATTTTTTCGGTTGACCTGAATTCAACTATCCTTCTTGCAATAAGCCTCGATTTTTTTTCCTCGCCGTAATTGAAAAGAATTGAAGCAATTTCCCCTTCGGGGAGAGAATTAAGAACTTCGTAAGCAGGAATGCCCGAACTCTTGTCCATTCTGAGGTCCAGCACTGTGTCTTCCCTGTAGGTAAAACCCGAATCCTTATCATCCAGCTGAAAAGATGAGACGCCCAAATCAGCAAAGATGCCGTCAAACTTATCAATGAACTCGATTTTGGAAATAATATCTATTTCAGTAAAGGGAGCGTTGTAAATTCTAGCACGATTATCGTTCTCAAACTTTTTTATGCAGTAGTTGAATGCTTTAATATCCTTATCGGTACCAACAACCCTGCTTTTGCTTCCTGTTAAATTCAATATGTGTGAAAAATGTCCGCCGAACCCGAGTGTCCCGTCGAAGTAGCTGCCTTCTTTTTTATTTACGAGGTATTCCATACTTTCCTTCAATAAAACCGGAACATGTATTTCATTATCCATCAAATTTTCATAACCTCTTTTGCAATTTCGGCGTACTGAGTAAGATTTTCCTTTATATAAGCTTCATAAATTTCGGGGTTCCACAATTCAATTTTCTTTACGGCACCAAGAATGAAAACTTCTTTCTTGATACCGGCGTAATCAATAAGGTTTTTGGGCAATAGAAGCCTCGACTGGGAGTCGAGAGAATCTTCGGCAGCTTCCTGAAGAAACATCCTTATGAACATTGCTTCCTGCGGATTGAAAGTATTCAGTTTGGTTAACTTTTCAGCCGCAAGGTCTTTCCACTGGTCAAGCGGATAAATATCGATGCACTGGGCAGTACCGCGTGTCATAACAAAAGTATCGTTTGCCTCGTTGGCAACGTATTTTCTCAGTTTTGCGGGTATACTAACCCTCCCTTTAGCATCAATCGAGTATTTAAAACTACCTATAAACATATTCCCTACCTTTTTTGGGAAAATTAAACACTTTTCCCCACTTTGTCCCAAAATAACAATTTTTTTAGGGGAAAGTCAACATTTTTTTTCAAAAAAAGCATGGGGGTTGATAATAGTCAAAAGGGGCGGAGTACGCCCCTGAATCAAAAGGTGGAGTTTAATTACGGATTATAATTTAAATTTTAATTTCCGAGGTATTTATCGAGAAGTTCCTGAGCCTGCTGAATGCCCAGTTCCTTTGCTTTCTTCCAATCCTGAATTGCCTTATAAAACTCATCCATAGCCATATAAGCAATTCCCCTGTTGTAAAAAGCAAAAGCTTCGTTCGGATTGATGTCGATGGAGAATGAATAATCTTTAATTGCTTCTTCGTATTTATTTAAATTCATATAAACGTTGCCGCGCCTGTTATGAGCTCCAATATCACGCGGATTTTTTTCAATAATTCTTGTACAGTCTTTAATAGCGAAAGCAGAATCGAGATTGGAAGCTTTTGTAAAATCGGAAACAGCTTTTTCATAATCCCTTAAATTCTCGTTGGCCAGCCCCCTGTTATAGTAGGCTTCGGCAAAATTGGGATTGCTTTTAATCGCCTTTGTATAATCAGAAACGGCTTTATCGTAATGCTTAAGCTGCATATGAGCCAGCCCCCGGTAATGATAAGCTTTGGCATTGCCCGCATCGCGCATAATCATATCGGTATAAATGGCAATTGCAAGAACCGTATCGGTTTCAATAATTTTTTTCTGTTCCATCGATTCGGAATCGAGAACTACAAAGCCCTCTTCCTCGGTACCGGTGAAATCGTATTTTGCTTCAACTTCTTCAATTGCAGGAAGTTCATCAGGGATAATTTCCGGTTCGTCAGGTTGTTCAATAGGTAAAACAGGTTCAGCGGCTTTGTTTTCCTGAGTATATTCCTTTAAAATGTATGCGTATGCCGGGTCGAGTTCGGCGGCTTTTTCATAATCGGAAATAGCGGCCTGTTTCATATCTAGACTTTTGAAAACATTCCCCCTA
>DAHYUM010000059.1 GCA_027398005.1 bacterium | reverse complement strand
ATTCCGGACAAAAAGGTAGATGGCACACTTACGTTCATAATGATTTACCGCCGCGCCTGCACGGTTTTGAATTAATGATGGCTCCATATACAATTGCGCATCTGAAATTAAGTATGGCATTTAAAGAAACCGGCTTTAAATATTTTAACCGGTTCAATTTTTTCTACGAATGGGAACGATTTAACACCATTAATCTGTGCCTGTGTAAGGTAACAGCTTACTGCGTTAAACCAGTTAAGGGTTTTATCTATTCTTATTCCGCTGTTTTCAATTTGGGTTTTATAGGGAGTGTAGACTGGAACGTCGTCGTAATTCACATAGTTATCTTTCCCCATAACGGCTTTTCTCCGCTCGATGCTTTTAGAAGAAAGATACTGTGTGCATTGCGAAACCAGCTGGGCTGATTTGTAAAACCTGTTTTGCGAGACTATTCCTTTATCCTTGAAATAGACTAAATATTTCTGCTGAGGAAAACAGAGTGCTGAACCAGCAAAAAGAATAATTAAGAGAAACCTGCCGAACACGTTCCCCCCTTTTCTAAATTAGTTCACGAATTTGGCTATTCTGTTTAACCGTGTCGAAGCGAGCAGTTTAAAGAAATCGGAAAAATCTATGCTCGGGTCCCACGACCAGTATATAAGGAACGCCTGCCCTACAACTTTATCCCGCGGCACAAAGCCCCAAAAACGGCTGTCCCAGCTTTCATCACGGTTATCCCCCATCATAAAATAATAATCCTTCTGCAATGTATAAGAGGGAGCGGCTTTACCGTCAATTAATACTTTACCACCATCAACCGAAACGACCCTTCTGCCGAATTCACGGTCGATTATGGTTCTCCATTTTTCAACATTCTGCAAATTCAGTTTTATTACGTCCCCTTTTTTAGGAATTACGAGAGGGCCGTAATTATCCTTATTCCACAATTCCCCTTTGGGAAAAATCTGGAAATCGGGCATACCCTTAGGCTGGGTTGATGATGTATATTGTATATGCCTCGGGCGCCACAATTCCTTTCCATTAACGAAAACCACTTTATTCACTATCTCAACCGTATCCCCCGGAACGCCGATGCACCTTTTAACGTAATTCATAATTTTATCCGACTGCATATCATCCCTTTCGCCGGGGAATTCGAATACCACTATATCCCCTTTGCGCGGATCCCTGATTGCGGGCATCTGGAAATAGGGGAGAGCAATATCGGTAAATGGCACATTGCGGGGGGATGTGGAACCGTAAATGAATTTATTCACGAATAGGAAATCGCCCACTTTAATAGTGGATTCCATAGAGCCGGTAGGAACGCGCGATGTTTCTATTAAAAAGGTCTTTATTATAAGCGCGGCTATTGCGGCAAACAAAAGGTTTTTAAAAAAATCCCAAAACTTCTTAGCCGTTGTTTCGGGAGCTGCATTCTTTTTTTCTTTTGAAGGTGTTTCTTTTTTAAATAGTGACATAATTCTCTTCGTTATTAGTCTTCTAATTGCAGTACTGCGAGAAAAGCCTCCTGCGGAATTTCTACGTTGCCAACCTGTTTCATCCGCTTTTTGCCTTCCTTCTGTTTTTCAAGAAGCTTGCGCTTACGGCTTATATCGCCTCCGTAGCATTTTGCAAGCACATTCTTTCTTAATGCTTTTATGTTTGTCCGCGAAATTACCTTTGTTCCTATTGCGGCCTGAACCGAGATTTCGAACATCTGCTGGGGTATTAAATCCTTTAGCTTAGAGCATACTTTCCTTCCCCAGTCGTACGCTTTCTTTTCGTGAACTATTATAGAAAGGGCATCAACCTTATCGCCGTTAAGCAGAATATCCAGCTTAACAAGGTCCGAGGTTTTATAGCCTATATATTCATAATCGAACGATGCATATCCACGCGAAAGTGATTTTAATTTATCGTAAAAATCGAAAATGATTTCGGAAAGAGGGAATTCGAATTCTATATCGGCCCTTGTAGGATCGATATATGTAGTGTTTTTATATGTTCCCCTTTTTTCAATAGCAAGCTGCATAAGCCCGCCGATATATTCCGACGGGGTTACAATCTGCGCTTTCATATAAGGTTCTTCAACATGGTCAATTTCGCCTAAGAGGGGCATTTCGGCAGGGTTATCTACAATAATCTCTTCCCCTTTTTTATTATAGACGTGGTATTCCACGTTGGGCAGAGTGGTAACAATGTTCTGGTTATATTCCCTTTCAAGGCGCTCCTGAACAATTTCCATATGAAGCATACCCAAAAATCCGCAGCGGAATCCGAAACCAAGCGCGGCCGATGTTTCGGGTACAAATACCAAAGCCGAATCGTTAAGCCTAAGTTTATCAAGCGATTCCCTTAAATCTTCAAAATCATCCGAATCGGATGGGTATAAACCGCTGTAAACCATCGGTTTAATATCCTTGTAGCCGTGCAGAGGGGCAGCAGCGCCGTTCTTGGCGTGCGTTACGGTATCCCCCACTTTTGTATCGTGCACGTCCTTAACTCCGGCAATCAGGTAACCTACGTTGCCGGCGGATAATTCCTTAGTCCGTATCCGGGCAATTTTAAGCACTCCAACTTCTTCGGCAAGGAACTGTTTATCGTTAACAAAAAACCTTATTTCTTCTTTTTCCTTTATAGTGCCGTTGAAAACTCTTATGTATGCTACAGCGCCCCTGTAAGCGTCGAAAACGGAATCGAATATCAAAGCCTGAAGCGGCGCATTTTCGTCGCCAACCGGAGCCGGTATTTTATTTACAATCGTCTCCAGTATTTCCTCAATTCCGGTTCTTGTTTTTGCGCTTGCAAGAATTATATCCCCCGGCTCGCATCCAATCAATTCTATAATCTGCTGTTTAACAACATCAATCATAGCGCTCGGCAGGTCTATTTTATTTATAACAGGAATTATTTCAAGCCCGGCATCAATGGCAAGGTATAAATTGCTAATAGTCTGTGCTTCAACCCCCTGCGCGGCATCAACAACAAGAATAGCCCCTTCGCAGGCCGCTAAGGAACGGGATACCTCGTAGGTGAAATCGACATGCCCCGGGGTATCGATAAGGTTAAGTATATAATCGTTGTTATCTTTTGCCCTGTACTTCATCTGTACGGCGTGCGATTTAATGGTAATTCCTCTTTCCCGCTCAAGGTCCATCGAATCGAGAAGCTGGGCCTTCGATTCCCTTTCGCTCACTGTTGCGGTAAATTCCAGCAGTCCGTCCGCAATAGTGGACTTACCGTGGTCTATATGTGCTATTATGCAGAAATTTCTAATATTTTTCATATAAAGTATTATTTAGCCTTAAAATATAACCAAGGGGAGGTGTAATATCAATTTAACGGAATGAAAAGAGAAAACGGCTATATTAAACTGCAGAACAGCTTCTTATACTTATTTCCTTCATTCATATAGTAAAATGGTTTAAAACAGCAAAAGTCCCTTTTACGGGACTTTCTGCGCAAAAACCTTTTAAGATCACTTTTACTTTAAGTCGGTTACTTTAGCGATGTCGTCAAGTTTTACAAATTTTTCTTGAAATTTATAGCTGCCGCTTTTTGACCTAACGGTTTTGATGAATTTCACAGTTGTGAACGGTGATTTCTTTTTGCCTTTGGCTTTATCGCCGAAAGTTTGTGTTTTAGCCATTAGAAAAACTCCCTAATTTTGGAGCCAAATTTAAATAAAAAGTTATTTAAATGAAAATTAGACAGAAAAAATAATAAAAAACAGATTAAAAAAGTACATTTTTGAATAAAAATTAAGGTTTACCCCTATTTTCAGGTTAAATCTGCAAATTCGGCTCCGGTAACCCCGGCCAAATCGGCAGGTGACACATAGAGCTGCATACCCCTAATACCGGCGCTGAAATAGATTTTTTCGTACAATTGAGCGGTTTCATCTATAAATGTGGGGAACTGCTTCTTCATCCCTATTGGAGAACATCCCCCTCTAATGTAGCCGGTAAGGGGAAGAAGGTCTTTTACCTTAATAAGCTCAATTTTCTTAGAACCGGAGGCCGAAGCAGCTTTTTTCATATTAAGCTCAAACGGGCCCGGTATTACGAATACGAAATGTTCATTGCTTTCATTAACGGTAACAAGGGTCTTGAATACCATTTCAGCTTCGGCATTAATTTTTCTTGCAACCGAAAGAGCATCAATTTCATCTTCGGATGATTCATACTCTACGAATGTATGAGCAATCCCTTTCGATTCTAGTATTCTTATTGCGTTTGTCTTTGCCATATTGTTCAGGTAACTAATTGGATTTATAAATAAAGCAAACAGACCTGCCGGAAGGCAGGCCTGCATTTAATTATTCCCGTTTATTTATTTCTGCCCTTTAAGCATAATATAATCCCCCAGAATATCGGCGCCTTCCATCAGTTCAAAATCCTTGCTCTCTTTTTCGGGCACGTTTACTTCATTTTTATTCTTTACTTTAAGCTGTTCCCTTTCCTTCTTTTTCTTATCGTAGTCTTCCATCTCTTTCTTGCGCACATTCAGATTAAGCGAAATCTCTTTCTGCTCTTTCTGCTTGTTATACTCTGCTATATCATCAACCAGATACTTAAAGTCGGCATTGTTTTTAATTCTTTCATCATGTTTCTCTTTCAATTTAGGAATGAATTTCGAGAGATCGGCAAATTTGTTGAACTTGGAAGTCTTAATCTGATCCCATGGCAATGCGCTTGACTGCGATTCCTCGCCGAATTCTTTCTGAGTGCTTACCGAAGGGAACTGAATATCGGGGGTTACCCCTTTCCTCTGCGTGCTGCTTCCGTTAATTCTATAGAATTTAGCGAATGTAAGTTTAAGCTGTCCAAGACGGTCGTTGGCGGACATATATTTGCTCAGTTCAAGAAGTGTCTGCACGGTTCCTTTGCCGTATGATTTACTGCCTATAATCAAACCGCGGCCGTAATCCTGAATTGCGGCGGCAAAAATTTCCGAAGCCGAAGCGCTCCTGATATCGGTCATTACTGCAAGAGGCCCGTCGTAAACAATATTCGGGTCGGGATCCTGATCGACCTGAGTAATATTCATATAATCCCTAACCTGAACAATGGGGCCTTCTTTTATAAACAGCCCTGCCATTTCAATAACCTCCTGAAGGCTTCCTCCGCCGTCCCCCCTAAGGTCAACAATAACGCCGTCAACTTTTTCAGCTTTCAATTCCTCAAGAAGTTTTTTCACATCCTTGGCGGTGCCAATATAAAATGTGGGCAGGTCTATAATACCCATTTTAAAATGGCGCCCGTCTTCGTTGAATTCTACAATTTCTTTCTTTGCTTTCTGGTCCTCAATAATAACTTTTGCCCTTACAAGCCTAAGTTCAACGGGAAGATCGTTAATGCCCGCTTTAGCCTTAATTAAAAGAAGTCTTACAACCGAGCCGGGCGTTCCCCTTATAAGTTTTACGGCATCGTCAACACGCCAGTTAACTATATCCACAAACTTGCCGCTATCCCCCTGGGCAACGCTCATAATTTTATCGCCTACATCAACCTGCTTGCTCTTGAATGCGGGTCCCCCCGGAACAACCTGCTGAATAGTAATATAATCGCCGTCGGCGCTTAAAGTCGCTCCGATTCCTTCTACAGATGTATTCATGGCTATTTTAAACTGGTCGGCTGTTGAAGGGGACATGTATTCCGTATGCGGGTCCAGAGCCGAAGTAACCGAATTAATGTAAAGCTGAAAAACATCTTCGGCCGTATACTGCAATATTAACTTATGAAAATTCTGCTGGCGGCGTATAACCTGATCCTGGCATTCTTTCTGCGATTTGGTTTTATTAATAAAAAATGCATTAAGTACATCATATTTATCCCTTTTACGCCATAATTCGTTTCTTTCTTCAACCGTTTTGGGGTAAGGGGCGTCTTTGCGGTTGATAAGCATTTCTTCATTCTTGTTTAAGTCGATGTTCCCTTTCAAATCGGACATAACGAACTTCATCGTTTCGGTCATTCTTCTTTTAAAGACGTTAAATATCTCAAAGGCGGCGGTCAAATCGCCGCTTTTCATATAATCGTCAAATTTATAGCGGTACGCCTGGAATTTATCTATATCCTCCTGAAGGAAGAACATTCTCTGGTTATCGAGATATTTCAGGTAATTATCCAGAATAACGCTGGAAAGGGAGTCATTCAGGTTAACCTTTCTGTAATGGATATCCCTTAACATTGTAGTAATAAGAACATTCTCCTTCGGCTGGTAAGGAGCCGGCATAACAACCAGATTGGTATCTATTTTATGGTCTTTATTTAGAACTTTGTCAATTTCGCTGTTCTGGGCTTTACAGCCGTAAGCGGTAATAAGAAGCACGAAAAAGGAAAAAAGCAGTTTTTTCATATTTTGCTCATTTTTTAGTGTATTACAATCAAACAAAAGTTAAGTTTCTGAAAGATATATTTATTTTTTAATTTTTTACATAATTGTTTGGAAAAAACATTGTCATGGATATTGAAATAGTAAGGAAAATCTGCCTTAAGAAGGGGGAAACAGAGAAATGCTTCCCATTCGGCGATGATACCCTCGTCTTTAAAGTAAATAACAAGATGTTCTGCCTTGCCCGTCTAATGCCTCCTCATTCAATAAACCTAAAATGCCTCCCCGAAAACGCAATTGAGTACCGGGAAAGGTATGAATCGGTTACCCCCGGCTATCATATGAACAAAAAATACTGGATCACGGTTCAGCTTGACGGTAATGTGCCCTCAAAAGAAATTGAAAAATGGATAAACGACTCGTACAATCTTGTAGCCACCGGCACACGGAAAAAAACCGGGAAAAAATAATTATCGCGCACTTAAAGTAAAAAAGAAAGGCGCCTTTAGGCGCCTTTAATTGTTACTTGGTAAATTCGAATGTAATTGTGCTGGCAAGAGGGATAGTATAGGTTTTAATTGAATGGGGTTCAATTACATCGGCCCGTTTAATATATCCTGTAAATTGTGTAGAGCCGGTTATTTTATAGCGTGCCGCGTAGGCATCGCCCCCCGAAGATGTAAGGGATACATCATTGAATATTACTTTCATATCGTCAAGGTACCAGGCGTTTGAACCGGTGCCGTATTCATGGTCAAGCCATTCGAACGAAATTTTCTGTCCGTCCATCGATACCGATCCCGTAACAGTTACCGTAGAATGAGTTCCGCTGGAATAGTCATCCCTTACTCCGCTGAATGTATTTATACCTGTCCAGGTAATGTTCTGCACTGTTACATTAGGCAGGTTCATTGTTGTTATACCCATATAATATAAATACTGCATTTTCTCTGAGCCGTTCCCGAAATTTACGTCGGCATCCAAAGTAAAGGTTGTTGCCTGCTTAATTGCCGCCAGCAGGGGACTTACTTCGGAGGCTTTAAATGAAGTGGAAGCGCTTTCAATTTTAGTTCCGGTCGTATTATCGAATATATCCACTTTAATTGTATAAGTTCCCGCAGTGGTATATGTATGTGCCGCGGTTTTTATATTATACTGGGTTACTTTACTGCTTCCGTCGCCGAAATCCCATTCGTACCTTGCATTTGATAGCGTATAGTCTGTAATCAAAGTCCATTGATATGCGGTATTTATTACTCCTTCTGTGTTATCGGGGGTAATTCTTGCCGGATTATCTGCAATAACGGCAGTTCCGGCCGCAGTTGCGGTTACCGTATTCTGGTCAAGGTCGTACAGGCTAACGGTTATATTATAATACCCTGCGCTTGAATATGCGTGCGAAGCACCGGGAGTGGTAGTGCTTTCAGTAGCTCCGTCCCCCCAGTTCCAGTCGAACCTGTAATGGTCCGGAAGGTTAGAAGTTGTTAAGGAGAACATTTTAGTTTCGTTAACCCTCCCTTCCCACGAAGAAGGCTGAAGAGTAATTGATGCACCCGCGTTATAATTAATTTTTACCGTAAGGGCAATATCGGTGTTCCCCTGGAAACCGGAGTGGTAATCGTTATTGGTAACAAGGGCAAGAATGTAAAGCCTGCTCTGCCCAGCGAGGGCTGTTTTAACTTCGTTGGGCGTAAGAGTAAGTTCGCCGCTGGTACTGCCGGTTTTAAGAAGTGTATTGGCTGAATTTGCATACTTGAATAAATGTATTCTGCTTGTTGCAGAATTTGTCTTAAAATTTACCGAGACCGATTTGTTATTTATGTCGGCATACGTAAGCGAAACATAATAGAAATGCCCCGAAAAATCGGGGTAAGAAGCCGAAGAAAAAGCGCACAATGTATCTGTGAGCGCTTTCGATTCGTACCTCCGGCCCGAAGGAACACTTCCGATTGTTATTGTTGGAATTGCATAAACATTTCCCTGCACATAAGATTTAAGAAAATCGTTATACCAATCGGTATTATAAGTTGAGCCGGATGAATTAATTGTAGAGAACAGTGCTTCAACGGGGTTGGTGCCTGTATTAATCTTAGTATAAATAGAAGCCACCGCGGAAGCGCCTTTCTGCGAAACAATATATTTTATCATCGGCGCCATACCGTAGCCATGGTTTTGCGAATTGGCCCCGGAGACATTGATTCCCTCTTCAAATGCAAGTTCGTTCCCCGATAAGCTGACCGGATAAAAAGAATTAAGATTCATTTTCTCCTCGAACCAAACGGCACAGGCTTCATCCAGCCAGGCCTGCGGCGATGCATTCCATTTTTTTGCAACCGGGTCGCGCGGGTCGTATAAATCCTGCACCGCGTGGAAGAATTCGTGCCCGGCGGTAGCTCTCATTTCAGTAGAGCTGCCCATAAGGTTTAAATTAAAATACATAGCGCAGTTATTTGTGCGGTATGCTATGTATAGCGGATTTTTGGTGGATGTCATATAATAGCCGTAGGCATTATTATCCAGATTAAGCACGCTGTTAAGCCACCCGTCGAATTTCTGCAGATAAACTTCGGCCGGCCAGTCGCGACCGATAAAATTGAATCCGTATGACTGCAGATTAGAGTAGGCAATTTCGAGATAATTAGCCAGATCCTGCGCTTCGGAAGCTCTGGAGGTGGGATAAATTATTTTAAAATGGGAACCGGAAGCAAGCACCGATTGCCCTGTAAGTCCGTAAAAGAATCCCGTAGCGCTTGAACTTGAATTAGCTCCCCCTTTATTAAGCACTGGATTAATATCGGCTAATTTAGCCACAAGGTAGCCTGAAGAATCCCTTGCCGGAATAAAGAATTTAGAGCTGGCCATTTTAGCGGCGCTTTGAATATAACTATCCTCCTGCCAGACAATATAATTCTGCCCTGCAATAGTACCGTTATATTTCATTTTAATATAAGAGAGCCCCACATTATTGTTGCTTTCGAGCTTGAACAATTTTGTAACGGCCATAGGAGCGTCCAGCGCCTTCTGAGCCGAGGAAAGAGTAATATTGGCGCTCCCCGCAACTGCATTGGGAGGAATAGTAATTGAAAAATCGTTAGTTTCAATAGTTCCGCCGGATGAGGTAACAGTTGTTGTTTTCACAACATCGAAAGGCTGATCGGTTCCGCCGCCGGTATCGGTACCCGAATCCCCTTTTTTACAGCCGGATAAAAGAAGTGCAATTAATATTACAGCTGGCACTGCAAATCTGGTTTTCATAGCAACTCCCATCACTACTGGTTTCCATTTGCAAGATAATAATTTTTTAAGATATTCAAGTGTTTTTTAAAGCTTAAATAAGCTTAATTGCGAAATTTTAAGCATCAAGCTACTGACTCCCTCCGGGGGGCCGGGGCGCAGAAAAGTGAGGATTTTTTTAAGCCGCATTCATACTGATGCGGCATAAAAAAAGGGACGTCTTTACGGGCGTCCCTTTCTGTTAAATTCTATAAAGGCACATCAATTATTTTTCATATTTATCGAAATACTGTTTGGTAAATTCGCCTATGGCTTTGTAAGCTTTTTCGAGCACGTTTTCCGGCGGGAGGAAAACGACCCTGAAATGCTTGGTTCCGGGCACCTGACCGAAACCGCTTCCGGGCACAACAACTACGCCGGTAGCTTTAAGCAGTTCTGTAACAAAGTGGTTGTCTTCCCCTTTAATGTGAAGCTGAGGGAATGCGTAGAAAGCCCCCTGAGGAGCAACGCAGGAAATACCATCTATGGCATTGAGCATATCTACAGTCATATTTCTTCTGCTTGTAAGTTTTTTCATAATCACATCAAGATGGCTCTGGTCCCCCAAAAGAGCAGGAGCAATTGCATATTGTTCAGGATGGTTTGCCGAAAGGCGGGCGCGGAGAAGTTTGTTTATGGCCTCGATGTATTCGTTCAAATAACTTCTGTTTCCGCTTACGATACCCCATCCTATCCTGAAGCCGGGCACAACATAATTCTTTGATAAACCGCCGAAAGTTATAATAGGCACTTCAGAATTAAGCGAAGCAAGCGAAACATGCTTTTCGCCGTCCATTAAAAGTTTATCGTAAATCTCGTCTGCGAATATTACGAGGTTATGTTCAAGGGCCAGGTCGATAACCTGTTTTAGTGTTTCCGTTTTACAGTTTGAGCCGGTCGGGTTATTCGGATTGATTAAGATTATACCGCGGGTTTTAGAATTGATTTTCTTCTTAATGTCCTCAATATCGGGCTGCCAGTGGTTTTTCTCATCCAGAAAATAGGGATTTTCCATGGTCTGCAGTTTGCTCTGTATAGCGGTATAAAGGGGATAGCCCGGGCTGGGAGTTAAAATATTTTCTCCGTCGTTTACAAGCGCGGTAAGGCACAGGTCAATAGCTTCGCTTGCGCCGGTAGTAACAAAAATATCCTGAATATTTTTAATTCCCTTTTTTTCGGCTTCTTTTTCAATTGCCTGAACAGCCTGCTTAATGCCTGAAGATGGGGAATATCCGTTAAGGTTTTTCAACATCGCATCGTGTGTAGCGTCAATCATATGCTTAGGGGGGGCAAAATCGAAAAGGTTCGGATCGCCGATATTGAGGTATAAAAGCTCTTTACCCTGCTTAGCAACTTCGTTAGCCAGTACTACAATATCCCTTACAGCATATTTTATATCATTCGTTCTAACTGCTGGTACTATTTCTTTAAAAGCCATTTTAGCTCCTTATTACAAAATTAAATGTATTGCATACGAAAAATTAATTCATTTGGAAACGATATTCCACTATAAGGGAATTAAATAAAATTTAAGTTTGCAGAATGTAGAATAAAACGGCCTGCCCCGGGCAGGCAGTCCAATTAGGCATAAAAAAAGCCCTCTGCAATTGCAAAGGGCCTATATTCAAATAAATTTGTCTATCTGTTATAAGAGGTGGAATTTAAGAGCGCAGGCGGCCTGAATAGTGAATACATTCCAGTTAGAGTCTTTCTGAAGATGTGTAAGATCGTAAGAAATAAATACCTGCGGTGTAAGGGTCATTAATTTACTTAACTGCATATCCCAGCCGGCGCCCCCTTTAAGGCCGAATAAAATGTTCATATCGCGCAGGGTTGAGGTCTGGTTGCCCGACTGCCCTTGATATGAATAAGAAATATCCATTGAACTCTGGATGTTGAAACCGATCATAGGTCCAACGAGGAAATGGATTCCGCTTGAAGGAAGAGTAAATTTAGCCATCGGTTCAATAGTAAAATAGCCGATGCTTGTGCCGACATCGTAATTAACGCCATTCTGGGTATCGGAATAACCGCCGTATCTTCCGTCGAAGAACAATACGTTTGTTACAAGACCGAAAGATTTAGAAAAAGCCATATCGCACTGTGCGCCGAATACAAGGCCGAGGCCGACAGGTGTTTTGTTTATATCTGATGAGGAATGGATATTAAAGTTGAATCCTGCTACAGGTCCTAACGATAAATGGAATTGAGCATTCATAATCGCCGGGGTTAAGAAAAGGGCAACAAGTAAAGCAATAAGATTTTTTTTCATTTAGCACCTCTAGAATGTTATTAGTTAATATAATGTTATAAAAATCTTAGTACAAAGTAATGCAAGAGCAAAAAATAATCAAGTGGTTTTTGTTAAAGGTGACGGGCAACAAAGTGTGATGGGAAACAAAGTAATAGAGGCATAAATTGCTTATGCCTCCATAAAAAAAATCATTTAATATTTTTCCCGAAGAGGCGGAACATAATTCTGCCAATCTGGTAATTATCCTTAATGCCGGTAAAAAGTTCTGCGCCGGGCCCGTATGCAAAAACACCAATCATAGCGGCAGAATGGACCTTGGTAGTCCACGATACAACCGGAGCCTTGAAATTGCCCCCGGTAATTGAAAGCCCCCCCGTCTCATGGTCGGCAAGAACAATTACAAGAGTATTTTTGTCTTTCTCGGCAAAATCGAGAGCCGTTTTAACGGCGGTATTAAAATCCTTAATTTCATCGAAGGCAGAATTGAAATCGTTAACGTGTTCGTAGGAATCAATCTGCGAGCCTTCAATCATAACGAAAAATCCTTTTTTATTAAGGCTTAACCGATGCAGTGCAATTGAAGAAAGGTCCCCCAATTCAAAACCTCTCTCCTTTGCTTTGGGCATCTCCACCTTAGCCATAAGCGCGGCAACCCTGTCTTTATCGGGTATGGTCTTAAGGGAATCGTAGCTGAAGACGACCTTGTATCCACGTGCCTTAAGCGAGTCGATTATATTTTTATCATCCTTTCTGCTTCCGTTCAACTGTTTGGGAAGGAAAAAGCTTTGGCCTCCGCCTATAATAACGTCAACTTTGTCCTCGAGCAGATATTCGGCAATTCTGGCCTGGTCTGTTCTCTTAACAACGTGGGCATAAAACGCGGCGGGGGTTGCGTCGGTAATGGAATTTGTAACCACCAGCCCTGTTGCAAGCCCTTTCGATTTCGCATAATCTAAAACAGTAAGCATCGGTTTGCCCGTAGTATCAACGCTAACGGACTGGTTCTTGGTCCTGTTTCCCGTAGCGTAGGAGGTGCCTCCGGCACCGGAATCGGTAATAAGATTGTCTGCAGAACGTGTTACCACAAGCCCTGTGTAGGGAAACCGCCTGAACTGGCTGTTATCGAGATAATAGACAGAAGAGGTTACGGCGTTAAGCCCCATCCCGTCGCCGATTAAAAGAATAATGTTTTTCGGTTTGCTTTTCTGAGGAAAGCAAACAGCCGCGTTTAACAAAAACGCGGCTGTTAAGAAAAAGAATAATTTATTTTTCAAGATAAAGTCCTTTCAAAATTAGTCCAGATAAGTCATCCAGCCGAAACGGTCTTCAATTTCGCCGAACTGGATACCGGTAAGTTCTTCGTAAAGTTTTGTGCTCAATTCGCCCGCTTTATCTTCGTTGAACTGAAGAATGGTATCGTGGAATTTAAGCCTTCCAACCGACGAAATAATTGCGGCGGTTCCGGTGCCGAACATTTCTACCAGATTGCCGCTCTTGTAGGAATCAATAACTTCGTTAATTGAAATCAGCCGTTCGGTAGTATTGTAGTTCCATCCTTTCAGAATCTGCAGACACGAAAGGCGTGTAATGCCGGGGAGTATTGAGCCGTTAAGCATAGGAGTAGTAACTTCATCCTTAAACTGCACGAAGATATTCATAGCGCCTACTTCTTCAAGATATTTCTGTTCAATACCATCGAGCCACAATACCTGCGAATAGCCTTCCTTTTTAGCTTCGGCCTGCCCTGCAAAGCTTGCGGCATAATTGGCTGCGGTTTTGCATTCGCCAATCCCTTTTTTAGCGGCGCGCACAAACTGGTCGGTTACATAAATAGGCACGGGTTTAAAACCCTGCGGATAGTAGGGCCCAACCGGACAAAGAATAATCATAAGTTTGTATTCGTCGGATGGTTTAACGCCCAATATAGGATCGGAGCCAAAAATAAATGGGCGGATATAGAGGGAATACCCTTTTTTTGTAGGAATCCAGTCCTGTTCAATTTTAATTAATTCCATCATAGCCTTAAGAATAAATTTCTCGTCAACTTTAGGAATGCACATTCTTTCGGCGGAATTGTTCAATCTTTCAAAGTTTTTTTCGGGACGGAAGACGGCAATTTTACCGTCAATCTGCTTATATGCTTTTAATCCCTCAAAAATGGCCTGGCCGTAATGGAAAACCATTGTAGCCGGGCTTACCGGGAATTCAGAATAAGGTTTAATTTTCGCATTATGCCATCCCTTCTCCTTGCTATAATCCATCTCAAAGTAATGATCCGTAAATGTTCTTCCGAAGAGGAGATTATCGGGAAGAACAACTTTCGAGGTTCTTTTTACCAATTCAATGCTGATATCATTCATATTTTACCACATCATTTAGTTTGTTTAGTAATTCGGCCGCACAGCCGGTTTAAAATAAAAAAGCCCGGATAGATTCAATGCCCGGGCATCTTTAGTGCTTAGAAAAGATAATAATTCCGATTATACCGGTAAACGGTATATATTTTTTTATGGTTACCAATTTCATTTTGAACTGCAAATAATTATTTTCTTATGGAAAAATATAAGAAATTAATGCAACAAGGCAATGAAGGGGAAAATAATTTTTATATCAATTATTTTGAATTAGAAGTATGATATTTAACAAAATAGGACTCGCGGTCACATTTTCGCCAAACGGCAAAGCTCTCCTTCTTGAAGCAGGGAGACTCAGCAGGTTATGTAATTCGGAACTGCTGCTTATTCACATAGGGAAAAAAGATGCCAATCTTGAAAACTCACTTAAAAGCCTTATTGCCGAAAGCGGATTAAGGGAAAATGAATTCAGGATTATTTGGGAAACTGGAGACCCCGCAAAGGTAATATTAAAAGTGTGCGAAAATGAAAAAATAGATCTTTTAATAGCCGGCGCGTTGGAAAAGGAACGCACCCTTAAATATTACGCCGGTTCAATTGCGCGTAAAATAATGA
>DAHYUM010000058.1 GCA_027398005.1 bacterium | reverse complement strand
GCCTCCTCCTACAACTGTAACAGCCCCTTTCGAGGTTGCTTCGGCAAGAGCCGATGCTATTTCATCGGTGCCCTTTGAGTAATTATCGAATTCGAAAACACCCATAGGACCATTCCAAACGACGGTTTTGCTTTCAAGAATAATCTGCTTGAATTTTTTAATGGTTTCCGGACCGATATCGAGCCCCATCTTATCAGCCGGCATTTTATCGAACGCGCAGACGGTTGAAGGAGATTCATTCTTGAATTCGGGTGCGGCAACTATATCCAACGGGAGATAAATGTTTTTATTCTGGGCTTTTGCTGCTTCAAGCGTTTCTTTTGCAAGGGCAATCTTTTCCTCTTCAAGAAGCGAGGTGCCTATTTCGTATCCCATGGCTTTAAAAAATGTAAATACCATTCCCCCGCCGATTATAAGGTTATCTACCTTTGGAAGCAGGTTCTGGATTACATCTATCTTGCCCGAAATTTTTGCTCCGCCTAGGATAGCGGTATATGGGCGTGCCGGATTTGAAATGGCCTGTCCCAGATATTCAAGCTCTTTCTGCATTAGGTAGCCCGAAGCGCAGGTTGAAATATATTTTGTAACCCCTTCGGTTGAAGCATGCGCCCTGTGAGCTGTTCCGAAAGCGTCGTTTACATATACGTCACCAAGCTGGGCAAGCTGTTTTGCAAATTCGGGATCGTTCTTTTCCTCTTCTCCATGGAACCGGAGGTTTTCGAGGAGCAGAACATCCCCATCCTGCATTGCCTTAACAATTGTTTCAACCTGCTGGCCTATACAATCGGGGGCAAATTTAACATCCATATCCAAAAGCTGGCTTAAATGCACTGCAACCGGTTTAAGGCTGTATTTAGGGTTCGGGCCCCCTTTAGGCCTTCCGAGGTGGCTCATCAGAATAACCTTTCCCCCGTCGTTAATAACTTTTTTAATTGTTGGCAGCGAGGCAGTAATTCTTATATCGTCCGTAATATTCAAATTCTCATCGAGCGGCACATTAAAATCGACTCTTATTAAAGTCCTTTTCCCTTTAAATGATAAATCGTCTACCGATAATTTTTTCATACATCCTCCAAAAAAACAATTATAAAAAAGGGACGCGCAGTTAAACGCATCCCTTATAGTATTCAACTTAAGATTACTTTCCCATTTTAAGGAGCAAATCTACAACTCTGTTCGAATAGCCCCATTCGTTATCGTACCAGGTTACAACTTTAAAGAATCTCTTTTCCCCTTTTAGGTTGTTCTGCAGTGTTGCGAGGGAATCGTAGATTGAAGATCTTTCATCGTGGATGAAATCGGTAGAAACGAGTTCTTCGTTGCTGTATCCGAGATATCCTTTCAAATATGTTTCCGAAGCTTTTTTCATGAGAGCGTCAATTTCTTCAATAGAGGTTTCTTTTTCAGTTCTGAATGTAAGGTCAACAACAGAAACGTCGGCTGTCGGAACGCGGAAAGACATACCGGTGAGTTTTCCTTTTGTAACCGGTAATACTTCGCCCACTGCCTTTGCGGCACCGGTGGTCGAAGGAATAATATTAATAGCAGCAGCGCGTCCGCCTCTCCAGTCTTTCTTCGAAGGGCCGTCAACTGTTTTCTGTGTGGCTGTATAGGAATGTATTGTGGTCATTAAACCGGTTTCAATGCCAATACCTTCTTTAAGAAGAACGTGAACGACCGGAGCCAGACAGTTTGTAGTGCAAGAAGCATTCGATACGATATGATGCTTTGAAGCTTCATATTCATTATCGTTAACGCCCATAACAATTGTTTTAACATCCCCTTTGCCGGGAGCGCTTATTAAAACTTTCTTTGCGCCGGCCGCGAGGTGTCCTTTTGCCTTTTCAGAATCGGTGAATAAACCGGTTGATTCGATTACAACGTCAATTCCGTATTCTTTCCAGGGGAGCATTGAAGGATCTTTCTGGGCAAGAATGCATTTGGTTTTAGAACCGTTAAGCACAAGAATATCATCGGCATCGAATGTAGGGTTGCTTCTATCGGTGGAAATAGTACCCTTGAATTTTCCATGAATCGAATCATATTTAAGCTGATAAGCGAAGTATTTTGCGTCGGTTGTAACGTCAACAACGGCAACAATTTCAACTTCTTTTCCAATTAAATTTCTCTCGGCAAGCACGCTTATAACCTGGCGTCCTATTCTTCCGTATCCGTTAATAGCAATTTTAATCGCCATAACTTCCTCCATCTTAAAGTTTTATTAAATTTTCCGTAATAAATATAGGTAAACGTTTAAGTTTTTTCAATTTTAACGCATATTTTGAAAAAAGAGCTTATTTTTTCATCATATTAGGGGTTTTCACCCCACTTTTCTATTTAACAAAACTTGCCCCGCAACAGGTTCCTTCCCCATAGGATTCATATACCCCTTTAAACCTGTAATTTTTCAGGAAAAAATTATAAATTATAATAAGAATTAGTAAAAAAAGAGGATTGAATGGATTCGTCTAATTTTTTGCAATATGTACCCATTTTTACCGATCTTGATGACAATGCGCTTGATAAGATACTTTCCATCGGCTCGAAGAAAAGATTCGAAAAAGAGAGTGTAATACTGCTCGAAGAGGATGCCGGATCTGCTTTTTTCGTTATTATTAAGGGGAAAGTGAAGGTAAGCAAATCGGGTACCGATGAAAAAGAGGTGATTTTCTCAATTCTTGCCGAATCCGATTTCTTCGGTGAAATGGCCCTGCTTGATGGACAGAACCGCTCGGCAAGTGTTATTGCCACCGAAGAAACTGAATTATTCATTATCCAAAGAACCGACTTCCTAAATCTTCTTAAGGAACATTCCGAAATTTCGATTGCACTTCTGCAGGAGCTTACCAAGAGGTTAAGGGCTGCCGACGCGAAAATTAAGTCCCTTTCTCTTAAAGATGCCGAAGGCAAGGTAGCCACGGTCATCCTTCAGCTTGCAGATGATATAGGCAAAATTAAACAGGGTATTGTGGAACTGGATAAGCTTCCGCTTCAGCAGGACCTGGCAAATATGGCGGGTACCTCAAGGGAGACAATTTCGAGAACTCTACATACATTCGCAAAAAAAGGGCTTATTGAGCTTGACGGCTCCAAATTAAGAATTCTAAATTATGAATCATTTAAAGAGATGTACCTTTGATATCTGACAACATAGATCTGCACATGCATACGTATCATTCAGACGGGGCACTTTCCCCTTTCGAACTGATTAAGAAAGCTAAAGATAAAGGATTGACCATTATCGGCATTACAGACCACGACAGTATAAATGCCTTTCAGGATGCCGTTGTTTACGGCAGAGAGATTGGCGTTGAAGTTATACCGGGAGTGGAAATAAGCACCGACCTTGAAGACAAGGAAATTCACCTTTTGGGTTATTTTTTCGATACCAACAACGATGAATTAATAAAATACCTAAGCTTTTTCCGCGAAGAACGCTTCCACCGGGCTAAAAGGATTATAAATAAGCTCAGAAACCTGGGCTTTAAAATTTCAATTGACGATGTATTGGACAGGGCAAAAAACTCTTCCATCGGGCGCCCCCATATTGCAAACACAATGGCCGAAATGGGGCTTGTAAAAACCTTTAACGAGGCTTTCGAAAAATATATAGGCGATTTTGGTCCCGCTTACGAAAGGAAAATACATGTTTCCCCCCACAGCGCGCTTAAACTAATCAACGAAGCAGGGGGATTGTCGTTTCTGGCACACCCGGGATTCATAAACGAATCGATTCTTCTAAATTTTATAAAAAGCGGTATAGACGGTATTGAGGTGATTCATCCCCAGCACAGTTCGAACCAGGTGCGCTTTTACAGGGGAATAGTAAACCAGTACTGCCTTCTCGAAAGCGGCGGTTCCGATTTCCACGGCGGGGAAAAGAACGACGACGGAAACCTTGGCAAATATACCCTCTCACGCTCCGCTTTCGATGCAATGAAAAAAATGCTGGGGAAAGAATAATTTGGGCAAAATGTTACCGCATTTTTACACTTTTTAGTTTTGTTTAAAATATTAATTTTGATTACCTGTATTCTGTATGGCATTATGCTTTAATAACTATCCAAGGGATTTTATGAAAAACTTAAAGGCATTTTTCCTTTTCTTTTTTGTTTTTGTAACACTCAACGCTCAACAGCTTGAAATTTGGAAAAACTACACAAATACAAATGACGTAAGAAAAATAGCCCTTTCGGGGAATGATCTTTGGGCTGTTACTTCGGGGGGATTGTTCCGCTACAACCTTACCGGCAAAACATTCTCGTTTTACACAAAATCGGAAAACCTGTCAAGCCAGAACCTTACTGCTATTGCAGTTGACGGAAACGGACAGGTGTGGGTAGGGTCGGGAGAAGGGTACATCAATATTATCAATCCGGCAGACGGCTCGGTGAAAAAGATTTTCGATATTTATAATTCCTCTATGACCCAGAAAGGCATTAACGATTTTCTTGTAAGCGGCGATACACTTTTCGTATCCCACGGCTTCGGCTTATCCCTTATTAATACCGGCACAATGGAATTTATGGATAACGTTATTAAATTCGGCAATCTGCAAACCGAAACCAGCGTAACATCGGTTTCGCGCTACGGTAAGATTTTTGCCTGCTTAAACGGTGGCCTGGCTATTCAGAAACAGGGCACTTCATCCCTATTCTCCCCAGATTCCTGGGATTCATACTCAAGCAACGGACTCCAGTTCAACAAAACAGTTTCGTTCAATAATTCAATTTATGTAGCAACCAACAGTGGACTTTATACATTTAACGCCGGTATTTTCTCCCAATTCCTTCTCGGCGGTGTTAACATTGTAGACCTTGCAGTTAACGGTTCATACCTTTATATACTTACCCCTGCAACACTTTACAGATATTCAACTACGCTCGAAACCGTTGCCGATATCGGCTCGGCAGTCAACAGTTTCAGCAGCCTTGCTGCCGGAGGCGATTTTGTTTTTGCGTCATCCGATAACGGAATTACTCAAGTATCAAACGCCGGAACCAGTAAAATTTCAACCAACTCCCCCGCGGCAAATACTTTTATGAATATGGATATTGACGCAAACGGCAATTTATGGGCAGGCACCGGTAAAGACGGCTACGGCAAAGGAGCAATTTTCTTTAACGGCACCGAATGGACAAATTATTACGATGAAACGAAACCGGCGCCCGGTAACGACTTCCATAATGTTTATGCCGGCACCGACGGCACTGTGTACTGGATGAACTGGGGACAGGGATACTCTACTTTCAAAAACAATCAGATTACAGCCTACAATACTATCAATACTCCAATGGTGGGCATAAAGGATAATTTATCGTTCCTGGTAATAAGCGACATAAAAAACGATTCAAAGGGGAACACCTGGTTTGTTGACCTTTGGCCGGCAGATCAGAATGTTTTATGGGAACTGAAAACCGACGGCACATGGCAGAATTTCACTTTCCCCAATATCACTGTTTCGCAGTTATTCTATAAGCTTGTTATCGATAAATTCTCTACCAAATGGGTAACGGTACAGGCCAATATTGAAGGGGGCAATAAGGGTATTATTGCCTTCAACGAATCCTCTTCAAATCCCATGTATAATTTTTATTCAACAGCAGACGGGCTGAATTCTGATATAGTAAACTGCCTCACTCTCGATTCGAGAGGATACCTTTGGATTGGAACAAGCTCAGGCATCAATTATATTCCCGATACCTCAAACCCGAGAATTTATTCTGTTGCATACAATACAGGAATTAAATACCAGAACATCACCTCTATGGCGGTTGACGCCCTTGACCAGAAATGGGTTGGCACTAAAACCGGGCTGTTCGTTCTTTCGCCCGACTGCATTACGCAGATTAAGCATTACGATATTACAAACTCCCCTCTCCCATCGGACGAGATTACATCCGTAGTTGTTGATAAGAGGAAAGGAATTGCGTATATAGGCACCGACTACGGTCTTACCGTTCTTAAAACCGATTTTGTTGAACCAAAAGAAAGCTTTGACGAAATTATAACCTACCCGAGTCCTTATATTGTTGGCGACGGAAAAGGGACACTTCTTAAAATTGACGGCCTTGTTCAGAATTCATCCATTAAAATCATTTCCTTAAAGGGGGAACTGGTGGCTGAGTTCAAGACTTCCGGGGGAAGGATAGGATTTTGGGATGGGCGCGATTTAAACGGTACTTACGTTCCCAGCGGCGTTTATTACCTTATAGCCTACGACCAGGAAGGGAATAATGTGGCAAAAGCAAAAATTGCCGTTATTAAAAAATAGTTTTATTTGGTATTTTTGCCGTGTCATTTAATTAAGTATTCCCTGCGGGCACTTTAGATACCCCCGCGTATAATATTCATTTTAACGGCTAATAATGATAGATATATTCAACTTATCCATTCAGTTCGGCGGCAGATACCTGTTCGACGATGTAAATTTAAGAATTTCGAAGAACGACAAAGTTGCCCTTGTAGGCTCAAACGGAACGGGCAAATCGACATTTCTAAAGCTTCTTTCGGGGGTTGAACAGCCCGAATCGGGTAATATCCAGAAACAGAGAGGCATTAAAATCGGTTTCCTTCCGCAGGAATTTATTGCCGTTAAGGGAAAGACCGTTTTTCACGAGGTTAAACAGTCCCTTACCGAAATAAACAATTTAATCTCGAAAGAGGAGAAAATAACCGCTCAGCTCTCCTCCCCCTCTTTAAATGAAGAAGAGAGAATCGGGCTTCTGCACGAACTTGGTGAACTGACGCACAGGAAAGAGGAAGTGGATTTTTACGGCGCCGATTCGAGAATTGAGAAAGTATTAATCGGGCTCGGATTTAAGGAAGAGGATTTTTTCCGGCTTACCGATGAATTTTCGGGGGGGTGGCAGATGAGGATTGAACTGGCTAAAATCCTCCTCGGCTCCAACGACCTGATTCTGCTTGATGAACCGACAAACCACCTAGATATCGATTCGCTTGAATGGGTAATTGATTTTCTGTATGACTATAAAGGGGCTATTGTTGTAGTTTCGCACGACAAGCATTTTGTGAATAAAATAACCAATAAGACACTCGAAATTTTTAATGCAAAGCTGAATTTTTTTAACGGCAATTACGATGCTTATGTTGTTTACAAGGAAGAAAGGGATGAACAGTTAAGGGCACAGTACCGGGGACAGCAGAAAAAAATTGCCGATACGATGAAATTCATCGAAAGGTTCCGCTATAAAGCTACCAAGGCAAGACAGGTTCAAAGCCGCATTAAACAGCTTGAGAAAATTGACGCCGTTGAGTTGATTGAAGAGGAAAAAACAATTGAATTGCGGTTCCCCGAGCCGGAACGAAGCGGCGCTGTGCCGGTTGAACTGATAGGCATTTCAAAATCGTACGGCGAAAAGGAAGTGTTAAAAGATTTAAGCCTTCAGGTTACAAGGGGCGAAAAGATAGCCCTTCTGGGGCCCAACGGCTCAGGCAAAACTACTCTTTCCCGCATTATTGCCGGCAAACTGGATATAAACGGGGGCAAAATTGTTTACGGGCATAATACAAATGTTTCGTACTACGCGCAGGAAGTAACCGCCGAGCTTGACCTTGAAAACGATATTATAGACGAAGTTGCCGCCGCCAACAGCGAGTTTACCGTGCCCCAGCTGAGAACCCTTTTAGGCTCTTTCCTGTTCAGCGACGATGATGTATTTAAAAAAATAAAGGTCCTATCGGGGGGCGAAAAGAGCCGTGTGGCACTGGCTAAAATACTTCTTACAAAGGCTAACCTGATTGTGCTTGATGAACCTACCAACCATCTCGATTTTTCTTCGAAAGCTATTCTTCAGAATGCTTTAATCAATTTCCCCGGCACTCTCATTATAGTATCGCACGATATCGACTTCCTCCGCCCCATTACCGATAAGGTAATATATTTCAAGGAGGGGAAAACTACTGTTTACCCGGGCGGAATTGATTACTATATGACAAAACGAAAAGAGGAGGCCGTTACCCCTGCCGCATCGGGGGAACCGGAGGAAAAATCGAATAAAAAAGACCAGAAGAGAATTGAAGCCGAAATAAGACAGAAAAAATATATTCTTACAAAAGATATTAAGAAGAATATAGAAAAAATTGAACTGGAAATTGAGCAGAAAGAAGAGTTGAAATCTGTACTTGAAGTTGAGCTTACCAAGGAAGAAGTTTACAGCAATCCAGAGCTTTCTAAACAGAAGAATATGGAATACGAAAAGACGAAAGAAAGGCTCGAAGAGCTCTATTCAAAATGGACTCAGCTCAATCACGAACTGGAAGAGATAGAGAACTCATTTACCTCCTAAAAATTCCTCTGCAAGCGAAATGCCTCCGTAGAGAGGGGCGTCATCGCCAAGTTTAGTGGCAAATATCTTTACCCCCTTATCCATTCCCTTAAGCACCGCTTTTTTAAAGGACGCCTTAATTCTAGGCATCATAAAAGGGGCCATTGCCTCTATTACTCCCCCGCCCAGCACGATTGTATCCAGATTAAGGAGCGTTGTAAGGCTCCCCAGAACCGCGCCTACTGCATCGCTTGCGTTTTTAACGTGCCGGGTTACTACAGGGTCGCCGTTTTTTAATGCCGACTGGAGCAGTTTGCTCTTTATTATTTTTTTATGTGATGAGTAATTCTTTAGCGAACTTTTCTTCTTTTTCTTAAGGTCTTTTCTTATTGCGCTTACAATAGCAAGCCTCGATGCAGTTTTTTCGAGAGTGGTTTCGAGAACGCCGGCAGAAAATTCCCCGTTTGGGCTTACTTTCATATGCCCAATTTCACCCGCATAGAATGTAGAGCCCCGGTAAATCTTCCCTTCGAAGAATAAAGCCCCCCCTATGCCGGTTCCTACAAAAACTACTGCCATGTTTTTAACTTTGTCCTTCATTTCATATTTCTTAATGCCCAGCCCTGCAAGGTTAACATCGTTTTCAACAAATACCGGTATAGAGGTATATTTCTTCAATTCATTTTTTATATCGAATTTTTTTATCCCAAGGTTCGGGGCAAGCCTAATTATGCCGGTATGGGGGTTAACAATGCCGGGCACCCCAAGGCATATTGCCTTAATATCCTTATCCTCCAGTTTGCCCATAATTTTAATCTGGTCAATCGATTCGATAATATTCTTAATAACAAAGGCCTTTCCCATATCGCTCTGGGTAGGAAGTTTAACCCTATGCATAATACGGTTTTTCGAATTTATAAGGGCCGATAATATTTTGGTGGCACCGAGGTCGATTGTGATGATATTTCCGGCAGGCATTTATACTCCTTAATCTCGTTTATTAAAAATAACAAATTGAAACTTTTTAGGCTATATATTTTATAAAATTACCATTGCATTAAATATTTTGTATTTTTAAACGAATAATTAGAAAGGATGGGCCTATGTTCATTCATTATGGCGAAATACCCGGATTTTCGAATCTTTTTCTGGATTATATAAGCGAATTCGAAAATGTGAGCAAATATTACAAACGGAACGTCCATTCCGCCGGAGAATACCCTGCACTTTTCGAAATTCTGGCAAAAAAAGAGAGAACGGTAAACAGCATTACTGCCGATATAATCAAAAAGCAGTATGCCGGCTATTCCCCTTCAAAAAAGACTCTTCATAATATTGAACTCTTAAAAGCAGGTTCTACAATTGCGGTTGTAACCGGGCAGCAGCTCGGCATTTTCGGCGGGCCCCTTTATACAATCTATAAAACGATAACGGCAATAAAGCTATGCGCCCAGCTTAAGGAAAAATATGAAGAATATAATTTTGTGCCCGTCTTCTGGCTAGAAAGCGAGGACCACGATTTTGACGAAGTTAGCGGGACTACAATTTTAGGCAGGGAAAACCAGATTGTTGAACTTAAATATAACGACGGCCTTGAAGAGGAAATTAACCGGGGCCCGGTTAGCAAAAATGTCTTTAACGATAATTTTGACGAGGTATTAAATAATTTAAAAGAAAACCTGCGCGATACAGAATTCAAAAAACAGGTACTTGAATATATAGAAACAATTTACCACAGGGATGCGACATTCAGCAGTTCATTTTTCGGGCTCATGTTCGGCATTTTTGACGAATACGGCCTTGTAATTTTAGATCCTTCCGATAAAGAAATTAAAGAACTTCTTAAGCCGGTATTTAAACAGGAACTGAGCAATTTCAGGGAGCATACGAACATTCTTGTTGAAAGAAGCGCAGAACTGGACGATTTATACCATGCGCAGGTTAAAGTTAAGCCTATTAACCTTTTTATGATTGAGGAAAATGAGAGGCTTTTAATTGAACCGTATGAAAACGATTACCGTCTGAAAGGGAAAAGGAAGAAATTCACACGTGAAGAGATTATGAACCTTGCCGAAACCAATCCCGAAAAATTTTCTCCTAATGTATTGTTAAGGCCTATCTGCCAGGATTATCTTCTCCCCACCGCTTTTTATGTGGCAGGCCCGGGGGAAATAAGCTATTTTGCGCAGTTAATGCCTTTGTACGATCTATTCAAGGTAAACGCCCCATTTATATACCCGCGGGCTTCGGCTACAATAATTGAAAAAGGGGTAAAAAACATTTTCGATAAATTCGGACTCGCATTTATCGATTTCCTCTTTGAGGATAACGCGGTGTTTTCGAAAGTAATGGATACTATTTCGGATGTTAAAATCGAATCCGTTTTTTCCGAGGCCAATAAGAATATAGAACTTACATTCGACAATATAAGGGCTTATCTATTCAACATAGACAAAACGCTTGTAGAGCTTGCAAACAAGACGCAGGAGCGGGTATTCCAGAGTGTTGACCAGCTTAAAGCAAAATCGGCCGATGCCGAAAAAAAGAAGCACGATACGGTTTTCCGCCAGCTTGCTAAGGTTTCAAACATCCTTTTCCCCAACCAGACACTGCAGGAACGGGAAATAAATTTTATTTATTTCGTTAATAAATACGGATTCGATTTTCTTAAGGATCTTTTTAATGAGCTTTCCGTAAGCAAATTCGAGCATCAGATAATTGAATTAGAGTAGGATAAATTGCCAAATAGAACTGTTAGGATTAATATTTCGGGCGTTTGGGGCATTGTTATAATTGTCATCCTGATTGCGCTCGGTTTTTTAGCATTGACCTTTTTTTTCGTCTTTATAGGCATTCTTGCCGCGTTCTTTCTTATAAGGTATTTGGTAAGGCGTTTAATGGCCTCGCTTGGGGTTAAAAGGAAACAGAGCGAACCGATAATCCGTTTCAGCCGCGAAAGGATGATTGAGACCCCCGAATATAAAGTTGAAGATGATGATACTGATAATAAGGAAGAATAAACCCTGGTCCGGTTTAATGGGCTACCGAAGCCGCCTGGCTTAAAAAAGCTGGATTTGAGATTTCGACACAATTAAAATTATTTACCTTTCCCCCATCGCTCCTAAGCATTGAAAGTACCGCAAAAGCCATGGCAATGCGGTGGTCGTTGTAGCTTTCAAAAATAAGTTTCCGGCCTGTCAAATCACCTTCAACCGAAAAGCCGTCTTCAAATTCCTCAACTTCAAGTCCAATGTAGCGGTAGTTTTCGCACAGCGCCTTTATCCTGTCCGATTCCTTGAATCTTAATTCTTTAGCATTCCTTATTTCGAACTTCCCTTCGGCAAAGACCCCTGCAACCGAAAGGATAGGTATTTCATCTATTATGTTGGGAATTATTTCTTTTTCAATTGCGCAGTTAACCAGTTTGGAATTGCGTACAACCAGGGTTCCTGTTTTTTCGCCGTTGTTCAGTTTTTCACCGGTAATTTCAATATCGGCCCCCATTCTAATAAGAACATCCAGTATACCGGTGCGGGTTGGGTTAAGAAGGACATTTTCGAGCACCAGTTCCGAACTTCCGGAAAGCAATGCGAGCACAATTAAAAATGCCGCCGAAGAGATATCGGAAGGCACGGTCATCTCGAAAGGCGACGGGTAATTGTTCCTTGATACTTCAATTATTCTTTTCCCTTCCTGTTCCAATACTTTAAGCCCCAAAAGGTTTTCGGTATGGTTTCGGCTGGTTTCCTTCTCAATTACCCTTGTAATTCCCTCAAGATGGAGCCCGGCTAGCAGAACGGCGCTTTTAACCTGCGCGCTTGCAACTTCCATTTCGTAATCGATAGTATGCAGGTTTGACGAAGGTTTAATTGTTAGAGGCAATGTAAATTTATCGGATGCGCTAATTACAGCCCCCATACTTTCAAGAGGCGCAATAATTCTTTTCATAGGGCGCATCGAAAGGGATTCATCGCCGGTTATGGTAGTCTCAAAATCCTGCGCGCAAAGTATTCCGCTTATAAGCCTTGATGTAGTGCCCGAATTGCCCGCGTATAAATTTCCATCAGGCTTTTTAAAACCTTTTAACCCTCTTCCGGCAACCTTAACAAGCCCCCCGTTCCTTTCAATATCGCATCCAAGCTGTTTAAAGCATCTGATAGTGGAATTCACGTCATCGGCATTAAGGCAGTTATGAATTACCGAGTTTCCGCGGGCAAGGGAGGCAAACATTACCGCCCTGTGCGAAACCGATTTATCGCCGGGGAGTAATAGTTTCCCTTTCACTTCCTTAATATGTCCGAACTCCTGCATCATTTATCGCACCATTCGTCTATAAGCTTATCCAGTTCGGCATTACTCATTTCCTTAGTAGGATACATTCCTTTAAGCAGCCGCTGTCTCTTAGCCTCGAAAAGTATTACGGCTGTAGCAACCGAGACATTAAGGCTCTGAATCATTCCGTGCATTGGAATATAGAAAACGTGGTCTGCCTTTTTAGCCACATCCTCGCTTATTCCCCTATGCTCGTTCCCCATTACAATGGCTATTTTTTTAGTAAAATCGATATCGTAAAAATCCACGGCGTCTTCGGCAAGCATAGATGCATAGATGGTATAGCCTTCGGCGCGCAGTTTGTCAAAACATTCGTCCGTGCTGGTAAACCTTTCTTTTTCCACCCATTTGTTTGCCGAAGCGGAGCTGATGCGGCTGACCTTGGGGAATTTTTCGAATGTATAGAGGAGCGATACTTTAGGAATTCCCACAGAATCGCAGGTCCTGAATATAGCGCTTACATTATGCGGATCGTGAATATTTTCGAGTACTAGATGGAGAGAAGGCTGGCGGAATGAGGCAGCCTTCATAATTTTTTCAAGTCTCTTATCGGTTTTGAATTTACGCAATTACTTATCGAAGATTAATTTATAAATAATCAGGTTTTCCTCTTTTCTGGCGCGGTCAACTTTAATTTTGACCGTTTCCTTAAGCTTGAGGTAATACCGTACAATCTCAACAGTCTTATCAATAACTTCGTCTTCGGAATGTGCCCACGATTCACACCCCTTTATTGAGGGCACTTCGCTTGAAAAACCATCATCGGAAGAATGGATTATTAAATCAATTACCATTAATATCCGGTCGATTTTGAGCTGTCGCGGTTTACAATTTTAACGCTGGCGCTAGCCCCAATCCTGTCCGCTCCGCTGGCAATCATAGTTTCGGCGTCTTCAATAGTCCTTATTCCGCCTGAAGCCTTAACCCCTACCGAACCGCCAACAACTCTTTTCATAAGGGCAACATCCCCTGCGGTAGCGCCCCCTTTGCTGAATCCGGTTGAGGTTTTAACAAAATCGGCTTTGGCTTCTTTTGAAATTACACAGGCTTTAATTTTTTCTTCGTCGGTTAAAAGGGCTGTTTCAATAATAACCTTGCATATAGCGTTATTTCTCTTAGCGGCAAGAACCACCTGATTGATATCTTTAAACACATAATCATAATTACCGCTTTTAAGCATGCCGATATTAATTACCATATCAATTTCCTCTGCCCCTTCCTGAATAGCGAGTTCGGCTTCGTGCCTTTTAATTTCGGTTTTATTTGCCCCCAGAGGGAAACCGATTACCGTGCAAACTTTAACAACGGTATCTTTTAACATCTTATGGCAAAGGGCTACATAGCCGGGGTTAACGCAAACGGATGCGAAGCTGTACTGCCTGGCTTCTTTGCAAAGAGTTTCAATTTCTTCAACAGTAGCTTCCGGTTTTAATAGAGTATGGTCAATCATTCTTGCAAGGCTCAGGTCGCCTAATTCGGTTCCTACGCCTAAACCGGCTGCAATTCTATCGGCTCCGTTTTCAATAATATTCTTAACGGCGCCCGGCTGATCTATAATATTTCTTTCCCAACCGACACAAGTGCCCCCTGCGCAGTAAAAATCGCGCAGAGCTTTTTCAATAAACACCTGCGATACAATCTTATCAATTTGCGGGTTTTCCATAAAAATCCTACCTAAATTTTATTAAATTTTTTAAATGCCGAAAATGTATTTTTCATCAACATAGCCACAGTCATTAAACCAACACCGCCCGGTACGGGGGTAATATAGGAAGCTTTTTTCTCTACTCCTTCGTAATCAACATCCCCAACAATGCGGTACCCTTTTTTAGCTGTCGGGTCTTCAACCCTGTTTATGCCTACATCAATAACTACAACCCCCTGCTTAACCATATCCTCTTTAATAAAAAGGGGCTGGCCAATGGCGGCAATTAAAATATCGGCCGAACGGGTAAAAGTGCTTAAATCCTTAGCCGCCGAATGGCAGACTGTAACAATTGAATTTGCCCCCTCTTTCTTCTGCAGCATCATATTAGCAATAGGCTTGCCTACAATATTGCTTCTGCCTACAACCACAACGTGCTTGCCGCTCGTTTCAATTTTGTAACGCTTCAATAATTCCACAACTCCATACGGAGTGCATGGATAAAATGTGTCTTTGCCGATGACAAGATTACCAACGCTGATCGGGTGAAATCC
>DAHYUM010000057.1:5682-15163 GCA_027398005.1 bacterium | reverse complement strand
GTAAAGAAATTCGCTGGAATCATTTTCCGCCTTTCCGTCGTAAATTGCTATGCCCCCCACCAGAAACGCAAAAAGAATAATTATGCCGAACCCGAACAACAGTTTGTTCCTTATCTTTAAACTTTGAAACCACTTCATAAAATACTCCGTATTTGAATGTTAGCGCCTTACCGACAGCCGGTATTCCTTCCCTGGAATTATCAACAATTTGTCAGTTCACTTTGCTTTTCAATTAGGTAATTGTTTAAGCGGGTGACTTTGATATGCCTTAATGAAGGATAAGAAACCATACCTGCGGAGGAAATTTCCTGCTTTACAGGCTGTCTTATCTTTTTTTGAATTTGTTAAGAACAATATGAACAATTATATCTTGTTGGATTTAGACACGCGACCCCCTGCTCCGGTTTCATCCTAATTAGTAAAACTACATTAAAAATGCTTTAAGATTAATTAAAAGAAACGCCAATAAATGTTGCGGCGCATAATTTATAAGAGGGGGAATATTTATCATTTATTCCGATTACGAAATCGATATAGTTTTACTTATGGAAATGAAAAAAGCCCCGCCTAAAAAACGGGGCCCGGATAATAAAATTTAATAATGGAATTATCTTTACTTTTTCAAGACATCCTTAAGCGCGCCAATAAAGAAATCGATCATTTTTTCGTTGGAGTTGTAACCCATAAGCCCAATACGCCATACTTTGCCGGCAAGCTCGCCAAGCCCTGCTCCAATTTCGCAGCTGTGGCGCGCCAGTAGTTCGGCCCTTACTTTAGCCTCGTCAATACCCTCGGGCACCAGTACGGTAATAAGGTTGGGAATTCTTTCCCCATCGGGCACAAGCGGCTTCAGCCCCAGTTCGTTAAGTTTCTTAATAAGCTTAACGCTGTTTTCCTTATGGCGGCGCCATGCGTTATCAAGCCCTTCGTCCTTTAGCAGAATAAGCGCCTCGTGAAGGCCGTAGAACTGGTTGCTTGGCGCGGTATGATGATATGCCCTCTTTTCACCGCTCCAGTAACCCATAAGAAGGTTCAGGTCGTTAAACCAGGAACCGATTTTATTCCTGTTCTTAATAAATTCCTGCGCCCTATCGCTGAATACTACCGGCGCCATACCGGCAACGCAGGCAAGCCCTTTCTGCGAACATGAATAGACCGCATCCAGCTCCCATTCATCAACTGATACTTCCGTCGTTCCAAGCGAAGTAACGGTATCGGCAACAACCATACAGCCGTACCGGTGGGCAATTGAAGAAAGTTCTTTAATGTTCTGAAGCGCCCCGGTGGAAGTTTCGGCATGTACAAATGCAACAGTCTTCGCTCCGGGATGTTCATTAAGCGTATCTTCAAGTTTCTGCGGATCGAAAGCGCGCCCCCAGGTATCTTTAACCATAACCGGCACGCCACCGATTTTTTCAACAATCTGCGCCATCCTGTTTGCAAAGTAACCTCCAATGCAAACAACCACTTCGCTCCCCGGTTCAACAAGGTTTACCAGGCATGCCTCCATGCCCAGCGAGCCGGGACCCGATAAAACAAATGCCGCATTGCTTTTAGTGCGGAATGTATATTGAAGAAGCGATTTAATTTCATCCATCAGTTCTATGAATTGTGGATCGAGATGCCCCAGAGGAGCCCTGGATAATGCTTCGAGCACCCGCGGATGAACGTTGGAGGGGCCGGGGCCCATTAATATTCTGTTCTTTGGCTTGAATGAATTCATTTCTTTTCCGAATTAATAATAACAATTTTACGAGGAGTAAATATAGTTATGAAGCACTTCAATTGTTTCGTTTTTAACCGTTAAATCCACCTCAAGAAGGTCGCGCACGGAAATAATTCCGGCCAGCTTTTCGTTATCGAGCACTAATATATGTCTTGTTCCTTTCGATTTCATTTTCTGGATGCATTCTTCGTATGTTTCGTTAATGCCAGCAAATACAATCTTTGTTGACATCACATCATCCACTACAATATTATTGCAGTCGATATTCTTGGAAACGACCCTTCTAACAAGGTCCCTTTCCGAAAAAACGCCTAGCAGCCTGCCGTCGTCATCCAGCACCGGAACAAGGCCTATATTATGGTCGCTCATAAATTCTGCTACCTTTCTTACAGATGTTCCCTTTTTAACTGTGTGGAGTTTACGGTCCTTTATGAAATTGCTTATTGATCTCATATCTTAATTCCTCTTGTTAAGATTGGAAATAATATAATATATTTTTTTTTACCGATAAATGTCTTCTTATCCTTTTAACACAAATTATTTTTATCGGAGAAAGAGGTTTCATTTAGGCAGTATAAACGACTGGCCAATTGAATCGATGCTCAATTTAATATTGTATGAGGGAACTGCTTTTTTAAGCCTTTCAATGGGTTCGTTAAACGGTTCGGAACTCTGCTTGAGGGTCTTGGTATGTATGGGCACAAAATATTTTGCGCCTGCCATTAAGGCCATTTGAACCGCTTCTTCGGGGTTGCAGTGATTCCTGATCCACGGATTATATGCGCCGATAGGCATAATTGCAATATCCACATTTTCGTTCTTCTGTTTTTCGAACAGTTTTGTGTATGCGGTATCCCCTCCGAAGAGGATTTTTTTGCCGTTTCTTTCAAGAATATATGCGTTGTAGCTTCTGCCGTCTTTCATATAGCCGCGGGAGCGGTCTTTTTCCCACGGAAGGCGGAACCCGAAATGCTTTACTTCCAGCGCGCGTATATTAATGCCTGCCGCGCTCCCCTCTTCATTCCAGTCCAGGACCGTTATCGATTTCCATTCGAGGTCGTCTATAACGTCCTTTGTCATATATGCAGTTACAACATCAATCTGATTCGGGAATTTCTTTGCGAAGTGCCTTAGAGTAAGGTAATCCATGTGGTCCATGTGGGCATGCGAAAGGAGGATTAAATCTGGTTTGGGCATTTCATCGAATGTTAAAGCAGGGGGAGTAATACGCGCGGGCCCCATATTGGTGCCGAGGAAGAAAATACCCACTCGTTCAAAAAGGAAAGGGTCGGTAATAATCCATTTGCCGAACATATTAATTAAGACGGTTGAATGCCCGATCCATGCGAGTGAAATATCATTATCGCTCCAATTGCCCGGCTCCGGTTTATATTTCAATTTATAGGTGGATTCGGCTCTTGTTTCTTCTGGATTGACAAAACGGTAGAACAACAGCCCCGCGGCCCCCAAACCCAAATATTTTATGAATTTCCTTCTTTCCATATCCGTTAAACAATTAAATCCGCCTTAAAATTCCTGCGGCAACGGGAGAAACGAAAATTTAAAAGGCCACTTCGTTCGTAATTTCGTTGGTGTCGTCTTCTTTAATGGGAAAATGCAATGCAAGAATATTCCCAACACTCTCAATGCCGGAAAGCACTCCTTCAAGGTAAAGGCCATTCTTAAAAGAGGACTGAATTTCATCCCTTACCTTATCCCATACCCCCTGTTCCACTTTTTCATTAATGCCGGAATCGGCAAGAATGAAAAACTGCCTAAGGCGTAGGTTAAGGTATATAAGAATGCCCGTTTTGTCCCTTGTATTCTGCATATTAAGGCGGTGGAATTCCTCTTCGGCAAGCCGGCGTATATCGGCATCTGCGTTCTTTTTCACTTCGTTCGAACGCATGCTTACCCTTATTTCCCCCGAGGTTATTTTCTCCTTTTCCTTAATCTTATCGGAAATAAGAAGGAAATCGTCGTCGGAGAAATAATCATAAATGATATTCTTTTTCATTTCGCGTCTCTTTCGTTAAAACAAAGATATGGTTTGCCGCCAATTTTTTAAAGGATTCTTTTACTTTTCCCCCCGGCCGTAAAAAGGAAAGCCGCCCTAAGGCGGCTTTCCGTTAAATAATAAAGCCCTGTAATTATTTCGATTCGGAAGGGTAATTTATTTCAACATTGGTTCTTACATCCCCAAGCAGATGCTCGGCAAAGTAATACCATTTAGTTTTCTCGAAATATTCGGTATATGGCCCGTATCCGTGGCGTTGCCCCGGCATAAGCATAAAATCGAACCTTTTACCCGCTTTAATAAGCGCGTCGGCAACCCTAATTGTATTAGCGGGATGAACGTTATTATCCATATCCCCCGTTACAAGAAGCAGGTGCCCTTTAAGGTTCTTTGCCAGTTCGGCATTGGTTTTAATTGGGGCTTCGAATGTAGTATCGGCTACTTCTACCTCTTCCCCTTTATCATTTTTCTTCTTTATTTTTTTGGTCTTTTCTTTAACGCCGTTGTGAATTTCGCTCCACCATTTATTATATACGTTATTATCGTGATTGCCCGACGATGATACGGCAACTTTATAAAAATCGGGATAAGTTAATATAGCGGCGGTGGACATAAATCCGCCCCCGGAATGCCCGTAAATACCTACCCTGTTTATATCGATGTATTTATTTCTTGCGGCAAGCTGTTCAATGCCCGATTTATTATCGGCAAGGGGATAATCTCTTAAATTGCCATAACCGAAATTATGGTAATATTTGGAACGGAGCGGCGAACCTCCCCTCTGCCCGAAGGCTACAACTATAAAGCCCACCTGCGCAAGCGTAGCCTGATACGAATTTGAGAAAGTAATTGGGAACGGCTCGGTTTGCGGACCCGGATAAACGTAAGTAATAATGGGATATTTCTTTGTAGAGTCGAAATCGGCAGGTTTCCACATAACTCCGTATAAATCGGTAATTCCATCGGCCGCTTTAAGCATAAAGAGTTCGGGATATTTCCACCCTATAGCCTTTGCCGCCGAAATATCTGTTTCTTCAAGATTAAGCACTACCTTTCCGCTCCTATCCCTTAAAACCGATTTCGGCGCCATATCGGCACGCGAATAATTATCTATAAAATAATTCTGCTTATCCCCCATATTAAAAGAGTGCGATGCGTTTTCGGGGGTTAGAAGCTTCAGGTTGCTTCCGTCAAAATTGACGCTGTATTTCATCGAATAGTAGGGGCTTATGCCTTCTTCTTTTCCGTTCCCGGTAAAATATACAACGCGTTTAAGCGTATCAATTGCATCGATGTGGCTTACAACAAAGTAGCCCTGAGTAATTTTGTTTTTCTCTTTTCCTTTTTCGTCATACAGGTATAACTGCGGCCAGCCCGATTTCTCGCTCAGCCAGATATATTCCTTTCCTCCATTAATTATATGAAGGTTAACAAAATCGGTCCATATATAGGGCTTAACCTCTTCCGAGAAGAGGATTTCGGAATCGCCCGTTACTGTATTGGCCTTAAGCACATCCACTTTCTGGTATGCGCGGTCCATTCTTACAACGTAAATAAAATCGGATAATTTCTTTGCGGTATAAACAAATAGGGACTGGTCTTTCCATTTGTCGGTTTTAACTTTAACGCCCGTTTTCGTATCGGCATCAAAAACCCACAATTCCTGCTGTGTAATATTGGGTTCACCGGGCATTTCATATTTATAAGTTTCAAGCTCGGGACGCTTTTTAAGAGAGTTGATAACCCAAAGTTCTTTAACTTTCCTGCTGTCTTCCCTAACAACATAAAGCTTCTTGCTATCCTCGAACCATGAAGCGTTTGCGCGCAGGCGCTTTGTGGTTGTTGTATCACCGGCGTCGGCCTGATAGCTGTACCATCTTTCGCCATCTTTTGTAAGCTGAATTTCGACGCTGTCCTTATCCTTTCCCTTCATTAAGTAAAGGTTATGCTTGCGCGCAAAAACTATCCAGGTGCTGTCGGGCGAATAGCTCATCCAGCTTTTGTCTTTTTCCTTCTTAAGTGAATCGAGCTTGATAAGTTTTTTCAAATTCTGGTCGTAATTGAACTTAATGCTGTCTACATTGAACGAGAAAAGTTTTTTGTCCTTATCGTATTTGAAATCGTTTAAAGGCAGGTCCTTGCTGTTGAAAGGTTTCTTGAAAATTTCGGCCAATTGCGACGCAATATCGTTATGGTCGAACAGAAGATTTTTAATTTTCCTTGCGGCATCAACTATGTACCAGTTTTTGCCCTGCGGAGTGGTATATGTGTACCAGAATTTATCTTCATCCTTAAGCCAGTGGGGTAAAAGAGTGGTGGTCCCCATAAGCTTATTAATTTTTTCGGGGGTAAATTTAAGCGCCTGCTCAAAATTTCCCTTCTGCTGAGCATAGCCCTTTAACCCGAAAATGAGCATAAAGGCCAGCAGCAGCATTGTCTTACAGACAGTACTTCTTTTATTCATAAGATTCTCCTATAAAGATATATAATAGATTTACGCATGGAAAAAATAAGAACTTTTAACGAATGAAGTAAAGCGAAGAATTAAGTTTAAATTAAAATACCGGCTTATTCTTCGCTAAGAATTGCATTGTGAATCGATAGTGCGGCTTTAAGCTCCCCGTCCAATTTATCCTTTCTTTCCCTAAGCATATCCATAATCCCCATTACCTTGCCGTAAACGGAACGGGTGTGGTCGAGAGAGGAATTAATTTTCGATTGGACGAGCATATCGGTTATAAAATTATCAAAGAAAAAATCGGCAAATTTTTCAAAAGAGCCTATTTCGATGGTTAAGTCACTTCTTTCTCCTGTATCCGCAAGCTCCTTAGAGAACCGGTTCATCTGAACCTGCGCCGAGGCAATGTATGAGCGGGCCTCCTCTATTTTGCCATGCTTAACCGAAGTTGCAATCAATCCCCCTCCGAAAATATCCCACGTGCCCCATCCCTGCGCACTTTCGAGGGAATCGATAATTTTAATAAGCGTCGATTGAAGTTCCCCGCCTGCCGTTACGGCTTCATTCATTTCATTAAGGGAAAGCTTTAGGCTTTCCTCTTTATTAATTGTTTCATTAAGCTTAACTGAACGTTCGCCTTGCGAGGCGAGAAGAATCTTTTCCTTTTCTTTAAGAAGTGCCTCATATTCTTTTTCCGGATCTCCGGCTTCCCTTAAGGCTCTCTCCACTTCTTCTTTACGGCTTTTGAGTATCCTCAGCGTTTCAATGGAATTATCATATTTTAATTTCGCCTCAAGGTATTCTTTCTTTTCTTTTTCGTAACGCTCTTCCCTGTTTCCCAATATTGACTGGAATATTCCCGCCAGGCTCATCCCTTCAAGCTTTTCAACATCATGGTATTCCTTTGTCAGTTTTTCCTTAAGATAAAAGAATACCGTTTCTTCTTTTTTAATTTGTTCTGCCAGACTTGCAAGAGAGGCTTTGTTTTTATTATGCACTCTAATTTTATCCCTCAGCCCGAAAAGCTTAAGGTTGATATCTTCCTGCACGGATTACTCCATTAATAATAATCAGATTATTTTTTCCAGCTCTTTAACGGCAAATTCAATAAACTTGGGGCAAACCGACCTTGTAACATTGTTTTCGTGCACATATTCAAAATCGGCTTTTTTGCTTATATCGAACCCGAGCAGGCACTTGCAGTCAACCGCTCCGAATTCATCGTTAAATTTCTTCATGAACTCTCTTACAATTTCCCTTGTCTTCTCTTTTGCTTCGGTATCCGATTGCTCCTCGGCACCGTATTTTAGTCCTATTACCATAACGGCGCCGCTAACGGCTCCGCATATAAGCCCCGAGGAACCTACTCCGCCTCCGAAACCCTGGGCAATTTTACGTGCTGTTTTTTCGTCGACATTAAGTTTATCGGCAAAGACCGAGAACACTGCCTGAGAACAGCTTAAGCCCCCTAAAAATAACTCTTCAGCTTTTTCTACTCTATCCATATTATGTGCTTTCTATTGTCTGTTTTATACTGCAAAGTCCTGTTTTATGCGGACCGCAAAGAATAAAATTTATTTTTTAAGTAATTTTTCAATTTCACTTTTAAGTTTGCCAAATTCCTCTTCGGTATAACCCATTCCCTGCAGAACTATTTTCCCTTCCCTGTCTATTACATAATTCCTTGGGATAAAATTGGTAGCGAAAAGGCCGTATACTTGTCTTTTCGCGTCGGGCGCAATCGGGAAAGTAAATCCCTTTTCCTTTTTAAATTTAAGAAGCTCGGCCTGGTTATGCCCCCTGCCTATCGCAACTACAACAAGCCCTTCTTTGCGGTATTTTTCCCACAATTCCTTTTCAACACGGGGCATTTCGTTCATACAGGGGCCGCACCAGGTGGCAAAGAAATTAATTAGCACCACCTTGCCCCTTAAGGCTTTAATATTAATTGTTTTTCCATCGATTGTTTTTACCTTGAAAGTAGGAACTGTCTGCCCTTCCTTTGTCAAAGTCGATTTTTCAACATCCTGCGCAAAAAGAAGGAATGGGACCAGGAACAGAACAAGAACAATTTTTTTCATTTTCTCCTCAAGATTATTTGCTTGCAAATGCGGCCGAAAAGAAGGGAAACATAAACTTTTCTATTCTTTCCTTAATATTATCCTGATGTCCGCCTGCGAAAGATAAAGATTTTAAAGGAATTTTTTCACTATTCATTACTTTAATAAAATATTTGCATCCGTCAACAATCCATTTATTCTCATCCTTCAGCCCGTATTCTATTCCGATGCTTTTCAATTTCAGTATATTCTCCTTAAGAGATTTAATCTTCGCATCCCAGCCGCCTATTCCATCTTCCCACTTATTCCACAGTTCTTTATTAAGGTTGGCTTTAACGGGAGCTTTTGAATAGGGGAAATCGATGTATGGGGCGTTTTTCTTCGTATCAGGGGCAAATGCCATTCCATATGCAAGCGTAAAAAGGAGGTCAAGGTCCCTCGTGTTATCGCAGTAAATCAAAAGCCTTTCGTGCGCTTTTTCGCGGCTTAGCTCTGAATTTTCCTTTTCGCATTTGAGAAATTTTTCCGAAACGAACGATTGGGCAAACATCTGCGAATTCGACAATCCGTTATTATCAAAAATCTGCGGACTCAATGCGTAGACTGCCGAAAACAGTTCGGGATGCCTGAAGGCTATATACAGCGCCCCGAACCCTCCCATGGAATGCCCCGCAATACCGCGCGCTTCGGCCTGGGGAATTGTCCTGAAATTCTTGTCAATATAACCAATAAGGTCATTTACAATGTAATCTTCCCAGTTCCCCCCTACATCCGAGTTCACATAGAATGAGCCCCCTAGAAAATTTGTTCCGCTTGCTATTACAATTATCATTTCGTTAATGGCTTTCTTTTCGGTAAGGTCTTTAAGAACCCCCTGCATCTTAAGGTCCTGATACATGCCGTTTGTATAAAATGCGGCTTCATCTCCAAATCCGGTAAGGAAATAAAGAACCGGGTACTTCTTCCCCCTTTCGAGGTAGGATGGGGGAAGGCAAATATATACTTTCTGCTCGGAAGGGACCCCTATTAAATTATTCGATAAAGATGGGGAGGGTACTTTTGCCTGAACCAGGTTTTCATCCCCTTCGGGAATGCCCTGGGCTTTGTTCTGGGTTGTAAAAACAACTCCGTTAAGTAAAAACAACATCATCAGCAGAGGAAAAACATTGCGTTTCAATGTAATTGCTCCTCTTTTAGTTGTTCACTCTAATGCACGTTAG
>DAHYUM010000057.1:0-5672 GCA_027398005.1 bacterium | reverse complement strand
GTTAGTTTAACTATTTATTCCACATTCTAATAGAAAATAGACCACATTTATTTAAACTGCAAGTGAAATATTTATATACCGCAGAAGCGGCCAAATATTGTTTTAAGCTTAAAACAAGCCTTTTTTTGCCGATTGATAGTATCATTTTATATATTATCTTTATATGAATACTTTTCAAACTTTGCGGGGAATAAAATGAAACTGATGTTTTTCATCATAGCGGCATTGTTGTTTGGTTCGGTAAATTTAAACGCTCAGTATACACGCCCTATTAAAGATACCGTCGGGTTTGCCTGGTCTGCAGTGGATATGGACCGCTTTATTGGATACCTGAACAAAAACGCAAATGATGAGGGGTATCCCGCCAATGGACTTGTAGCGGGCATATCTCCGCACGATGACTATCTCTACGCCGGAAAGGTTTATTATCCCTTATATAAAAACATCCGCGCGCGCGAATTTGTTATTATAGGGCTTACTCACGGAACAGTGCGCAAAGTTATTAAAGACCCTGCGGATATTTTGATACTGGATAATTTCCAGCTCTGGAAAGGGCCTTATGCCGGTGTTAAAGTTTCTCCGCTGAGGGATGAAATTCAGAAGAACCTAAATCCATCATATTATACAATTAACAACGACGCACAGAGCGTTGAACATTCAATCGAAGCCCTTATCCCTTTTATTCAGCATTACAACAGGGAAATTAAAATAACCCCTATTATGGTTACCGCTATGGACCTTGACAGGATGGAATTAATTTCAAGCCAGCTTTCGCAAATCATCTCTAACTATATAGATAAGAATAATCTAAAACTGGGAAGCGATATATTCTTTCTTATTTCATCCGATGCCGACCACTACGGAAAGGATTTTAACAATTCCCCTTTCGGCGAGGATGAAAATGCCCATAAAACTGCTACTGATAACGACAAGCGAATAGCCAAAGAATGTCTTATGACTGAAATTAATAGCGGCGCGGTTAAAAATCTTACAGACGAGCTGTGGGATAAAAAACCCACGCCCCTCTGGTGCGGCCGCTATTCAATTCCTTTCGGCCTGTTAACGGTTTCGAAAGTTGTTAAGGAAACTGCCGGAAAAAATATTGAAGGAAAGGTTTTTAAATATTCCGATACCGTAACAGAAGGTGTTCTGCCCGTTAAAAACACTAAAATGGGACTTACTGCCCCCGCAAATTTTACCCATTGGTGCGGGTGGCTTTCGGCCGGTTTTTATCTGAAATAGTCTTTACTGCTAGTATAAGGCGGATTTATAAATTATTAATGGAGGTTCCAATGAAAACAGGAATTTCTTTCCTTTTTCTTGCGGCGCTTTTCTTAATTGCAGGGCAGAATCTGTTTGCGCAGGATAATGCCCTTGCCCAGAAAGCCTTTGTTGATTATATGACTCCCGGCAAAATGCAGAATATGCTTGCCAAAAACGCCGGAAGGTGGCAGACAAAATTCAAATTATGGACTGCCCCCGGCGCCAACCCTATTGTTGCAGAAGGAAATATGATTGCCGAAACTCTGCTCGACGGTAGATATCTTCAATCCAAACACTCTGCTAATGTTAATGGTATGCCTATGATGGGAATAGGGCTTGACGCTTACGATAACGGCAGGAAAATTTTCGTAAGCACTTGGATTGACAACTTAAGCACAGGCATTATGACCCTCGAGGGAAGTTTCGACGAAGGGACAAGAACTTTTACCTATACAGGCAAATCGTACGACCCCGCCGCGGGCAAAGAAGTGCCCGTTAAAGAAATTCTTAGGTATATTGACGACGACCATCAGATTATGGAAATGTTTATGATTCAGGGAAACAACGAGATTAAGACTATGGAAGTTGAAATGACAAGGATAAAATAAACATTCGCCTGAACGCGGGGGCTTAATGCCCCCTTTTCAGGCTGAATATTGCATTTTCCCCCTTTTCTTACTTTAACCTGCCTATTCACATTATGCAATTTTGTTGATAACTTAGTTGATTAAAATAAACGAAATTGAACATGGACCCGAAAAAATTATCGAAGGCGGAACTGCTTTCTGAATTTCTAAAAGCAGAAGCTAAAAATACCCGCTTAAGCAAAAAACTTAAAATGACTAAAACCGAGCTGGATGAAACCAGACAGCTTTATCATTCGCTTGTTGACCTATCCCCCGAACCTATAATTTTGCACGAGGAAGGGATTATTACTTACGCGAATAATGCCACGGTTAAATTGTTTGCGCTCGAATCGAACGATCAGTTCATCGGCAGGCACATTATGGAGCTTGTGCCCCCCGAATACAAGGAAATGATACAGAATAAAATCAATCAGGATGCCGACGCATATAAAACAGAACCCCTGACGCTTAAAGCTAAAAGATGGGACGGCGCGGAGTTCTATCTCGAAAGCCTCGGGCAGTCCGTTTCAACCGGCAGGGGCAAATCGGTTCAGGTTATCATACGCGATATTACAAAACAAAAAATGACCGAAATTGAACTCCGCAAGGTGAACCGTTCCCTTGAAGCTCTCAGCGCAATTAACCAGACCCTTATCAGGGCTAAAACCGAAGCTGATTTTATTGAGGAATCGTGCCGTATAATATGCGACATTGGCGGCTATCTTATGACCTGGATAGGCTACCTGCAGAATGACAGCCCGGGTACGGTTAAACCGGTGGCCTGGAAAGGGAAAGAAGAGGGATATCTTAATATAATTAAAGTAACAACAGACGATTCCCCCTATTCAAAGGGACCTATTGGCCAGGCGGTTAAAAACGGGCGCACTTATGTGGTACAAAACCTTGAAACGGAATGGGCAGACCCGCTTTGGAAAGAAACCGCATTTAAAAGAGGATACCGCTCAATTATTGCTTTCCCCGTTAAGATTGATAAATACATTATCGGGTCAATCGCAATCTATTCTGAAAACGAAAATTCTTTCGATAAGGAAGAAACAATACTACTCGAAAGGCTTTCGGACGATATCTCATTCGGAATTAAGACTCTCCGCGCCAAGGAGGAAAAAGAAAAAGCCGAACAGTTCCTGCGCGAAAGCGAAGACCGCTACCGTTCTCTTATTGAACTTTCACCCGAGGCGATTATTGTTCATTCCGAAGGAAGAATTATGTATGCCAATAATTCAACGCTTAAATATTTATGCGCCGCCAGCAGGGAAGAATTAATCGGTCAGAGCATGGCCGACCTCGTTCCGGTTGAGTACCGAGATGAGATTCACTCGAAGATGAAGGAAGCAAAGGAATCGGCCCCTTCTATCGATTCCGTTCAGATGAAATTTACATCCCCCTCAGGCGCGCCAATTTATCTGGAAGCAGTGGGCGCACCGGTAAGATACCTTGGCCAGCCCGCGGGACAGGTTATAATACGCGATATAACCGCGCGTAAATTGTATGAAGAGGAATTAAAAAATTCGCGGGAACAGCTGCGCAGCCTGTCCGCGCACCTTCAGGAAGCGCGCGAAACGGAAAGAACACGAGTTGCAAGGGAAATACACGACGAGCTCGGGCAATATTTAACCGGCCTTAAGATGGATATTTCCATGCTGAAGGATATTGCAGAAGAACTGGAAAACGGCGAGAACAAAAAACTTCTTTTCGAAAAAATTGAATCGGCTTCGGAACTGCTTAATACTACAGTCCACTCGGTAAGAAAACTCTCTACCGATCTTCGTCCGGCCGTGCTTGATAATCTTGGGCTTCTTGCCGCTATTGAATGGCAGGCAGAGGAATTTCAGAACAGGATGGGCATAGAATGCAGCTGCTTTCTTACCGTTGACGAATTATCCCTTCCCCCGGACCACGCGACGGCGGTATTCAGAATCTTTCAGGAATCGCTTACTAATATTGCAAAGCACTCGCAGGCCTCGCGCGTTTCAATTGAACTTAGGGAGGAAGATAAATCTTATATTCTCGAAATTAAAGACAACGGAAAAGGGATTAGCGAAGAGGATAAAAACAAGGTTAATTCATTCGGCCTCCTCGGCATTCAGGAACGGACCCATTTATTCGGCGGCTCTGTTGTAATTTCGGGGAACGATGGGAAAGGAACTACCGTAAGCGTTATAATTCCCGCACTAAAATAATGGTATATGATGATTAAAATATTAATTGCAGACGACCACCCGGTTGTTCGCGAAGGATTCAAGCAAATAATTTCTAAGGCCGACGACCTTCTTGTTGAAGCCGAAGCACTCAGCGGATTTGAAGTGGTCGAGTTGGTAAACAAAAAGGATTTTGATGTGGTTGTGCTCGATTTAAGCATGCCGGGTAAAGACGGACTTGAAGTATTAAAGGATTTAAAGGCAATTAGACCCTCACTTCCGGTGCTTATTTTAAGCATGCACCCCGAAGAGCAGGTGGCTTTGCGCACTTTCAAATCGGGCGCCGCAGGCTACCTTAATAAGGAAAGCGCCCCGGGCGAACTGGTTAACGCTATAAGGAAAATCCATTCGGGGGGTAAATATGTCAGCCCGGCCCTTGCCGAAAAACTGGTAGCAGACCTTGATAAAAAGGAGGAGGAGCCGCACGAATCATTATCGGACAGGGAATTCCAGGTCTTCCGCCTTATTGCTTCGGGGATGGATGTTGACGAAATTGCCAAAGAGCTTTTTATTTCGGTTAAGACCGTGCGCACCTACCGGGACCGCATACTCGAAAAACTTCAGCTTAAGAACAACGTTGAAATTGCACATTACGCTATTAAACATAAACTGGTTTAACATTTAATTTAATTCGGGATTCTTATGGAGATATACGACGCAATTATTACACGGAGAAGCATCAGAAAATTTTCCTCCATTCCAATTGAAAACAACATTTTGGAAAAACTTCTTAAAGCGGCCATGTACGCGCCTTCGGCGCGCAATACCCGTTCGTGGCATTTTATATTATGCACCGAAAGGGAAACATTAAACAAAATTCCGCTTGCCCATCCGCACGCAAAAATGTGCCTAGAGGCGCAGGCGGTTATTGTTGTATGCGGCGACCTTTCAATTGAGCCAAGCGTGGAATATAATGCCATAAACTGCTCGGCCGCAACACAGAATATCCTTTTAGCCTCCCACGAAATGGGAATCGGCTCCGTTTGGCTGGGGGTTTTTCCCAGACCGGAAAGGGTTGAAGGCGTAACCAATCTGTTCCTTCTTCCGTCTAATATTGTGCCTGTTTCAATGATAGCACTCGGATATCCGGCTGAAGAAAAAAATATCCCCGAGCGATTTGAAATGGACAAAATTCATTATAACAAGTGGTAATATTATTACAGGAGTGATTTATGTTAAAAAAAGCTTTTATTTCCGCAGCGATTATATTGGGTATTATTTCTTCAGTATTCGCGCAGGAAAACAACGCAAAGAAATTCGCAGGAGTGTGGAAAGGATTACTTGATCTGCAGGGACAGACTTACAGCGCAATATTCACATTTACAGAGAAAGGGAACTCGCTTACCGGAACAGCCGAAAGCCCCGAACTTGGAGGCGGCCCCGTTCCTATTGACAACATTGCAATTTCGGGGAATAAGATTGAGTTCGAAATCGCACAGATTAAAGGGGGATTTCAGGGCAGCCTTAAAGAGGACAACAAGACTTTAGACGGCGCCATTTATATGGGGGACCAGGTATATCCTATTACATTGACAAAGGATGAAAAAGCCCCGGCGCCGGCCGA
>DAHYUM010000056.1 GCA_027398005.1 bacterium | reverse complement strand
GTACTGGTTCACAACGGGGAAATAATAGGGCGCGGACATAACAGGAGAATTCAGAAAGGGAGCGCCATTCTGCACGGTGAAATGGACGCGATTGAAAACGCAGGGAGGCTTCCCGCAAAAGTTTATAAGGAATCGGTTTTATACACCACTCTTTCTCCGTGCCCTATGTGCTCGGGCGCTATTCTGCTTTATAAAATTCCAAAAGTGGTAATTGCAGAGAATCTTAATTTTATGGGGGAAGAGGAACTTTTAAAAAGCCGCGGTGTTCAAATAGAAGTGGTGCAGGATGAACAGTGTATTGGACTTATGAAAAATTTTATTGAAACTAAACCTGAATTATGGAACGAAGATATTGGGGAATAAATAAATCTAATCTGAACTTTAGGAAAGAGGGAAAATAATATGGAATATTGTGTAAATCATCCGGAAAAAGAAGCATACGAATTCTGCCATTATTGCGGTAAACCTTTTTGCAAGGAGTGCCTTACAGAAGAAGGGGAGTACAACGTTTGCAATAACCGGGAATGCAGGGAAAAAGCAGAGGCTGAAAAAACGCATAAACCGGCCGGACCCGTTTTGCTTCCGGAAGAGGTCGAATGCCCCAGCTGTAAGTCCAAAATATCGCTTGATGATAAAGAAAGAGCTTTAAAGAAAGTCCATTGCCCCGAATGCGAAGCGTACATCGATTATTCGGTTAATCCTCCTTCTTTTGAGGAACCGAAAAAATACATCCCCGCTACATGGTCTTTCAATCAGGGGGATTTGTTTATCATAAAATCATTATTCGACGATGCGGAAATAGATTATTACACAACGGGGGAAAACTTTTTAAGTGTCGATCCATTAATTCAGCCGGCCCGTTTCTGGGTGCTCGAAAGCCAGCTTGAACTTGCCGAAGAAATACTAAAAGGTTCTAACCTTAATGTAACAGGTGTTTCGTTCAGGGAAGATGTATCTGATTAGGTTATTAAAATGCAGCCGCTCTTTGTAGTCCAACCGGTTTTGGTAAAGCGGCTGCATAAAGGAAAAAATTATTTATTTAATTCTTTTTCAATTGCAGATGTAAGTTCCTTGCTGTCGGGGGTAACCGCGCTTCTAAAGCGGTCAACTACATTACCCTTACGGTCAATAAGGAATTTTTCAAAATTCCATTTAATATCCCCCTTTTCAACTGCCGGGTTATTGGTAAGAAAAGCATAAAGAGGGGCTTTATCTTTGCCTAGGACTTTAATCTTATCGAACAGTTTGAAGGTAACGTTGTATTTAGTTTCGCAGAACTGTTTTATCTCGGCATTGGTGCCGGGCTCCTGCCCGCCGAAATCGTTGCACGGGAATGCGAGAATTTCGAAACCTTTGTCTTTATACTTTTCATAGATTGCCTCAAGCGCCTTATACTGGGGTGTAAAACCGCAGCGGCTGGCTACATTTACTATAAGAAGCACTTTGCCTTCGTAAGATGATAATTTCACATCCTTTCCGTTCATATCTTTTACTACTATATCCCCTAACGAATTAGGAATCAGCTCGGGGGGTGTAGGGGTTTTATCGGCTGTAAGATTTGAAAAAACGGAGGCGGCAAATAGCAAAATTGAAGAAAATATATATTTCAATTTGGTTCCCTTTCTTTTTTATTACAGAACAATCCCCTGTCTAAATGGTTCATTTGGGGGAGGAGGGGAAGGGGGATAAGTTCCCTAACATAAATTAAAGCATTTCTAATGAAGGAAATCAATTTATTATGGCACAATCAGCCACGTAGTTATGGCATTTAAACTCAACCCCGCCGAATTAGATTTGTGTAATAAAAAGATTCAGCCGGCACCCCTTCTCTTGAATAAAGTCGAAGATCCCGCTTGCGGGAAGAAGGGGACGGGGGATGAGTTCCCTAACATAAATTAAAGCATTTCTAATGAAGGAAATCAATTTATTATGGCACAATCAGCCACGTAGTGGTGGCATTTTAGTAGAAGGGAGAAAAATTAATCTTTCCAGTTCCACCATTTAAGCAATTCGGGTTTAAGTTTTTTCGAATCGGTTTCAGCAAAATAAACGGCGCATCGGAATACATAGAGGAGGCATCTATCCTGCACGGTGCCTGCATTCCTATTCGATTTTGCGTACAATTTTTCCGGATCCCTGCCTTCAAGGTCCGAAATTTTTTTAATGCCGATATTATACAAATCGTTCGAAATCGATTTGCCTACCCCCGGAATCATCATTAATTCTTTTAACGATTCTGCTCTGGTCATATATATCCCTTTTAGTTTACATGTTTTCCGGCAAGCTGTCCGCATGCAGCGGCAATATCATCCCCCTGAGTATCGCGTATCATAACGGTAATATTGCTCTCTCTTAATTTCTGCGCGAACGCTTCAATCTTATCCTTTGGGGTGGGCTCCAGTTGAGAAGAAATTCCCCCCGGACTCATATGCTTAATGCTGTTGAAGGGAATAATATTCAATTTAGAAGGGAGTGATGAACATAAACGGATTAGGGCCTTAACATCCTCGGGCCTGTCGTTAATGCCTTTAAGCATTGTATATTCAAATGTAATTCTTGTCTTGGTGGCCTTGGCGTAATATTTAAGTGCTTCAATAGTGCCTTTAAGAGGATACTTTACATTTATGGGCATTATAGTGCTTCTTACTTCCTCAAAGCAGGAATGGAGTGAAAGGGCCATTTTAACACGCAGGCCCGAATCGGCAAGCTCATTAATCCTGTGTGTAATTCCGGCTGTAGATACTGTAATCCGTGTGCGGCTTAAACCCTTGTTCATTTCATCAGTAAAGATTGAAATTGATTTTAAGGTATTTTCATAATTTAAAAGAGGCTCGCCCATACCCATAAACACGATGTTGGTTATAGCGGGTTTGCCGTAAATTTTAGCCGCCTGAAGATACTGGTCAACAATTTCAGCCGAAGTAAGATTCCTTTTGTAACCCAGCAAACCGGTAGCGCAGAATTTACAATCCAGCGGGCAGCCAACCTGAGTAGAAATACAGAGAGTATTTCTTTCCTTGTCGGGTATTACAACCGATTCGATATTACGGTTATCGTTTGTTGAAAGAAGGAATTTTTTTGTGCTTGTATTATGGGACTGCTGAACTTCCTTAAGGTTGAATACAGAAAGTGATGCCGATGAAGAGAGTTTTTCCCTTAATTGCTTAGAAAGGTTCTGCATTTCGCCGAAATCATCGGCAAGATGGTTGTAAATCCAGTTGAATATCTGCGCTCCCCTGTATTTCGGTTCTCCAATAGAGATGCAGAACTGTTCCAGTTCGCCAACCGGCATTCCCTTAAGCTGTATTTTAGTTTCTTTTTCCATTGCTCAAATATATGAAATTACGGCACCATAGAAATAGGAGACCGAGGTGTGAATATAATTTTATGAATAAAATGGATGCATTCCATCCGTCAATTTTGTAATTTCTGAATAATAAGTAAATATTTTTCACGAACCCGAATATTTTTAGTTAAATAAATAATAACGAAAGGAAATTATATCAGGAGGAATAAATGGATTTCCAGTTTACAGAAGAACAATTAATGATTCAGCAGACCGCAAGAGAATTTGCGCAGAGTGAAATAGCGCCTACCGCCGTTGAAAGGGATAAGAATGCGGAATTTCCGGCAGAAATAGTTAAGAAACTTGGCGAGCTTGGATTTATGGGTATGATGGTTTCCCCCGATTACGAAGGCGCCGGAATGGATACGATAAGTTATGTCCTTGCTATGATTGAGATTTCTAAAGTTGACGCCAGCGTGGGCGTTATTATGTCGGTTAACAATTCGCTTGTTACATACGGACTTGAGAAGTGGGGTTCGCCATACATTAAAGACAGATTTCTTAAAGACCTTGCAAGCGGAAGAAAGCTTGGAGCTTTTGCCCTTTCGGAACCGGAAGCAGGCAGCGACGCCACACAGCAGAGAACATACGCCGTTAAAGATGGCAACCACTGGGTTTTGAATGGAATTAAAAACTGGATTACCAACGGCAAATACGCCGATTATTATATTGTTATTGCGCAGACCGATAAAGAAAAGAAACACAAAGGCATAACCGCTTTTGTGGTTGAAAAAGGGACCCCCGGTTTTGAACAGGGTGTTAAAGAGGATAAACTCGGCATCAGAAGCTCCGATACCTGCTCGTTAACATTTACAAACTGCCGCGTGCCCGAAGAAAATATAATTTGGGAAGTAGGCAAAGGATTTAACTTTGCAATGAATACTTTGAACGGCGGAAGATACGGAATAGCCTCGCAGGCTTGCGGTATTGCCGATGCTGCATTCGAAGCCGCGGTAAAATATTCAAAAGTACGCAAGGCTTTCGGAACCGAAATTGCCAACCATCAGGCTATTCAGTTCAAACTTTCCGATATGGCAGTTAAAGTTGAAGCGGCAAAACTTCTAACCCTTCAGGCAGCCGCCCTTAAAGACGCCGGTAAAACATACGTTAAAGAAGCCGCTATGGCAAAATTATTCTCTTCCAAAACTGCCGTCGAATGCGCGCTCGAAGCAATCCAGGTCCACGGCGGATACGGATATGTTAGGGAATACCTTGTTGAACGTTATTTAAGAGATGCCAAAATTACCGAAATTTACGAAGGCACCTCCGAAATACAGAAAATTATCATTGCCCGCGAACTGCTTAAAGCCGAATAATTTCTTTTATGAGTGCGGAATATTTTTTCCGCACTCTTTCAATTCTTTCATTTACATTTTAATTTTGCATCAACATTAAGGAGCTACAGTGCCTAAACTTGTTTCGGCCTCTGCAAAGGAAAATTATATTTTAGAACTGATTTACGATGACGGTCTAACGGGCGAGTATTCATGCGCGGACCTGATTGAAAAAGAGGAATTCGCAAAGCTAAAGGATGTCTCCATTTTCAATTCGGTTACAGTCAACCCTGTAACAAATGATGTCTTTTGGGATAAGAATACAACCCTCTGCCATAACGCGCTGCACAAATATCTTGAACTGCAGAGGCTGATGAAAGTATTCAAAATTGATGTGGATGAAGAATGAAAACTTACAGCCTGAATAAATTAGCATTCACAATTTGCCTTGCCCTAATTATTGCGGCGGTTTTACCCAATAAATCCTTCGGCCAGAATGAATGGTCAAAATGGGGCAGGGCCGAAATATCGTACACAATTAAGACTGAAAACGGGAACAGTGAAACCGGAATAAGCAATCCTGGTTTTATCACTTCCGTCCTATCTGTACTGCGTTCGGGCTATGCTTTCCTAATTTCCGATGTTGACGGGGATAACTGTCCCTTTTACCCCTCCTGTTCGAATTTTTTCGTCCAGTCGGTTAATGAAGAGGGGCTGATAAAAGGGGCATTTATGTTTGCCGACCGGTTTACGCGGGACATGAATTTTCTTAAATCGCCGGCACAGTATCCAATGCACGTAAGCGGAAGATTCTACGATCCCCCCCGTAACCGGGCTCTGGAAGAGGATAAAATTATTTATTACCCCTCTGAAACTACGGTTAAAAAGTAATATCTTTGTTGTATAAGTTAAAAATTGTTGGCATTAAACCGCCTGCCTGCATTAAAGCACTCAGGCTTTAAATGATTGATAAAATAAAGCTGAAAGCAGAATGAAACTCCGATATTTAAGCCTGATTATAATTTACCTTTTAATTTTAACCGGAAAAGTATTTCCGCAGGATTTTTTTTCCCCCGAAAACAGGCTTAAGTTCGGCAGCAGCCTTTTTGAGCAGAAAGATTATTTGCGGGCCGCTATTGAGTTTGAAGCTTACCTTAAATACAACGATAAAGATACTGTGCGTTATAATCTGGCCCGCGCCTATTTGGAAATGGAAAAATACGGGCAGGCTGAGGATAATTTCAAATCCCTTTTCTCAAGTTTAACACTTCAGAACGACGCGAAATTCGGAGTGATTAAATCATTATTTTTTAAGGGGGATTATAATTCCCTGCGGACCAACGCCCTTGTTTCCCCCTATTTTTCTCAGGAATATGAAATTCCATTGCGCAGAATTGTAAATATTAGCTACATACTTGATGATAAGGCGAAATACGATCCGGCAAAAATAGTATCCGTTTTTCCGGCTGATAAACAGCCGGCACTTCTTGAAATGCTTGAACAGAGGATGAATCCCCCTTATAAAAGTCCCCTTACTGCCGCATTGCTTTCGGCTGTAATACCGGGATTAGGGAAAGCCTACGCGGGGGAATACACCGATGGCTTAATTGCTCTGGCGGCAACAGGACTTTCGATATATTTTGCGGCTGATAGTTTTAATGCCGGTAACAATTTTAAGGGATGGCTGTTTACCGGTTTAAGCGCCTTTTTTTACGGGGGTAATATTTACGGCTCGGCCGCCGCGGCGCAGAATTATAATGCAGGCATTAAATTCAACCTTGAAAAAGGCTTGAAACTCTATTTCAGCGCAAACAATTACTTTCTACCAAAAGAGAAATTTTAATGGAAAGAAAATTCCCCTCTATAAAATTACTTCTCCTTTCTGCTGCTGCTTTACTAATCTTTTTTTCCCCTCTAAGGGGGCAGAATCCGCTCCAGAAACAGTTCGATATGGCAGAAAGGCTTTATAATGAAGGGCTCTATTTTGATGCCGTTACCGAATATAAAAGGCTCCAGTTTTTCGATTCCCTTAAGCAGTATGAATACGCATCCGATTTCAAAATCGCAATGTCCTACAAAATGGGGGGAATGTTCGATAATGCCATACTTTATTTTGTAAAAGCCGAAAAGAGCGCACCATCCCCAAAAGAGAAATATGAATCGGAAATTCAGAATATAAGGACAAATATTTTGCGCAAAACCACCCCCCGTGCTCTTGAACTGCTTGCCAAACTTGAGGCAGACTCGGTGAACGGCTCTAATCTGGATGAAATCCACTACTGGAAAGGGTGGGCATACATGTTCGGGGACGATTTTGCCAGGGCGGCCCTCGAATTCAGTTTATCGGCACAGGGGGAGGAGCTCAAAAATATATGCCTGGCTACGGATGCCGGGAAATATTCTGTTACATTTGCTAAGGTAATTTCTTATATTTTGCCTGGCGCAGGAGAGATTTATACCGGTAATTACCTGCAGGGAATCCTCTCTTTAGGGTGGAATCTTGCATCGGGGTACTGGATGGTTAGCTCGTTTGCCGAAAAGAAGGTTTTAGAGGGAATTTTGATTGGAGACCTCCTTTTCCTCCGTTTTTACAGGGGAAATATTCAAAATGCCTCTAAATATGCAGTTGAGAAGAATTTAGAAATTACAAATAAAACATTATTTTATATCCAAAATAATTACAGAGGAATAAAACCGTGAAATTCACAGAAGAAGACTTAAGAAGAATTACAATGATTGCTATTAACGAGCTTGGAGAAAAAGCCTCGCCTGAACTGGTTAAAAAAGTTGTTGCTAAAACAGTTGAAGGATACGGTATTGAAAGACCTGTATCCAACGGAAACGATAAATCTTCGGGCAGGGTTATTCTTACTGCATACGGATTGAACAAACCGGGCATTATTGCCTCTCTTACTAAAGCCTTAGGGGAAGCACAGTGCGATATTCAGGATTTAAGCCAGAAGATTATGAGCGATTTCTTTACCGTTATTATGGTTATAGATATTTCAGGTTCGAATAAGGAACTGCGCGAACTGCAGGATGTTATGAACCGCATTTCCGATGAAATGAAAATTAAAATTTTTATGCAGCACGAAGATGTTTTCCGCTTTATGCACAGAATTTAATCCCTGCGGTTTTATCATTCATTAGTTAATTTTTTAAAATAAATTTTTCTATTAAGGAGAAATAAAATAAAATGCCTTACGAATTTGATGAGATACTTGAAACTATAAGGATGACCGAAGTTGAACATTTTGATATCCGCACGGTTACACTCGGCATTAGCTTAAGGGACTGCTCCGACAGGAACGTTAATACAGCAAAACAAAGAGTTTACGATAAAATATTGAAATACGGGCGCAACCATGTTAAATACGCAAAGGAAATTGAAGCGCGCTACGGAATTTCAATTGCTAATAAAAGAGTTTCAATTACACCGGTTTCAATCCCTTTTGACGGTTTCGGCGTTGATGAGTTGATTCAGATTGGGGAAACGCTCGATAAAGCCGCAGATGAAATTGGAATCGATTATATTGCCGGCTATTCGGCGCTGGTTCAGAAAGGGATGACGGTAGGAGAGGCTAATCTTATCAAATCGATTCCCTATGCGCTTGCGAATACAAAACATTTATGCTCCAGCGTTAATATCGGTTCTACAAAGGCGGGCATTAATATGGATGCCGTAAACCTTATGGCCGAAGCAATTAAATTAACCGCCGAAGCTACAAAAGAACGCGATTCGATTGGATGCGCAAAACTGGTTGTATTTGCAAATGCGGTTGAAGATAATCCATTCGTAGCCGGGGCTTTCCACGGCGTAAGCGAACCGGAAGTAGTATTAAACGTAGGCATCTCAGGTCCCGGCGTAGTATTGGACGCTATAAGGGAAGCCGGTAGTGTGGACCTTCAGCAGTTGAGCGAAGTTATTAAGAAGACAATATTTAAAATTACACGCGCCGGCGAACTTATAGGTAAAAAAGTAGCCGATAAACATGGTGTGCCTTACGGAATTGTGGATATTTCACTTGCTCCTACCCCTGCAGAAGGGGATAGTATTGCCGATATTCTTAAGGCAATGGGAGTTGAAGATGTAGGAGCCCCCGGAACAACCGCGGCTCTTGCAATGCTGAATGATCCCGTTAAGAAAGCTGGTTTAATGGCCTCCGCTTCGGTAGGGGGTATGAGCGGCGCTTTTATTCCGGTTTCGGAAGATATGGGTATGATTAGAGCGGTTGAGGCGGGTAACCTTTCGCTCGAAAAACTTGAGGCTATGACCGCTGTTTGCTCGGTAGGGCTCGATATGATTGCCATTCCGGGGGATACCCCCGCTTCTACAATTGCAGGCATTATTGCCGATGAGGCCGCTATTGGCATTATTAACGATAAAACCACTGCCGTAAGGGTTATTCCCGCTTACGGTAAGAAAGTTGGCGAATACGTAGATTACGGCGGTTTGCTTGGCAAAGCCCCTATTATGAATGTAAGGAACATTAGCAGCTCTAATTTTGTAGGAAGGGGAGGAAAGATTCCCGCTCCTATGAGAAGTCTTACTAACTAATGCTTTCAATTTTATGAAAACTTTTTTGGAGGATAAATGAAAAAAGGTACAATAATTGCTCTTAGTGTTGTAGGCGTTATAGTACTTGGAATTATAATTCTCTTTTCCTGGTGGAGAAGCAGTTATAATAATTTCGTTGAACTGGAACAGAAAGTGAACAATAACTGGGCTAAAGTTGAAAGCCAGTACCAGAGAAGGTACGATCTTATCCCAAACCTTGTTGCTACGGTTAAAGGGGTTGCTAATTTCGAGAAGGAGACCTACACCGCTGTTGCCAACGCAAGGGCTCAGGTCGGGCAGATTAAGCTTACCCCCGATCAGCTGAGCGACCCGGAAGCTGTAGGAAAATTCCAGCAGGCGCAGAACAGCCTTGGCACCGCTTTATCGCGGCTGTTGATGGTATCTGAAAATTATCCGCAGTTAAAGGCGAGCGAGAACTTTACTCAGCTTCAGCAGCAGCTTGAAGGAACGGAAAACAGGATTACTGTTGCCCGTAACGACTTTAATAATTCTGTACAGGATTATAATACGGCAATTAAGAAATTCCCGGGATTTATAATTGCCAACATGTCTAATTTTAAGGAAAAGCAGTTTTTCAAGATGGACGAAGCGGCTAAAGAAGCGCCAAAGGTTCAATTTTAAGTTTTCAATTAGCCGGAAGCCGGTTTAATTAACCGGCTCCGGCGGATATGAATATATGAAGAAAATTTTCTTAATATTGTTTTTAATTCCACTGTTTATTTCAGCCCAGCCGAAAGTACCCTCAATTACGAAATTTGCTACAGACCTGACGGGCACCCTTTCGCAGGGAGAGCTGGCTGACCTTAATTCTACCCTTTCCCAGTTTCAGGATTCCACTTCCAATCAGGTTATTTTTCTGATGATTCCCACATTAGACGGGGAGCCGATAGAGGAATATACTCTTGCTTTGGGAAGAAATAATCTTGTCGGCCAGAAGGAAAGGAACAACGGAATAGTTTTTCTTGTTGCTAAAGATGACAGGAAAATGAGGATTGAAGTTGGCTACGGGCTTGAAGGGGCACTCCCCGATGCTCTTGCCGGTTCAATTTTAAGGAATGAGGTAAAACCTTATTTTGCTTCGGGGGAATATTATGAAGGAATTAAAGCGGGTATAAATTCTATTATTGCCGCGACGAAAGGAGAATACAAAGCTGATCCGGGAAACAAAAAAAGGAAAGGGGAGCGTGAAGGGGCTCCGTTCGGAATTATTGCAATTATCGGACTTGTTATCTTTCTTCGGGTTATTTTTGGCAGACGCGGAGGGGGAGGCGGAATGGGACCCGGTATCTTTATTGGAGGCTTCGGCGGTTTCGGAAGCGGTTCCGGCGGCGGTTTTGGAGGTTTTTCGGGCGGAAGCGGCGGTTTTGGAGGTTTTTCGGGGGGCGGCGGCAGCTTTGGAGGGGGCGGTGCCAGCGGCGGCTGGTAAAATAATTTTCCCCTTTCTTGCGGATATAGCAATCTTTTATTATTATAAAAGTCAAATTGAACGATATTAGCAAAGGTATTGAATTATTTAACGATGCCGAGTTCTTTGAGGCACACGATTTTTTTGAGGAAATCTGGTCCGATTCTCCGGCGGATGAAAAATTCTTCTTTCAGGCGCTTGTGCATGTTTCGGTTGCCTCATTTCATCTGATAAGCGGAAAGACAAGCGGCGCCGTTAGCCAGTATGGCAAGGGGATTAAAAAACTGAAACCTTATTCCCCCGTGTTCTTAAATATTGATGTTGAACTTTTAATTAATTCTGTAGAAAAATTACTTCAGGAATTGAAGGGGTCAAAAGTTCAGATTCCCCCCGGGGAACTGATAAATAAATTACCGAAAATTATTTTATATAAATAAATTTTTTCCAATCAAATCAGGAGAATAGTTATGGCAATTATGATAACCAGTGAATGCATTAACTGCGGCGCATGCGAACCGGAATGCCCGAATACAGCAATTTATGAAGGGGGCGCCAATTGGGTGCTTGCAGGTAAAACATATGGTGAAGGGGATGCCGCTCCGTCAGGCGCTTCGGAATTTTTCAGCGGCGACCATTTTTATATCGTACCTGATAAATGTACCGAATGCGTAGGATTCCACGATGAACCTCAGTGCGCTGCTGTTTGTCCGGTTGACTGCTGTGTTCCAGATCCTAATCATGTAGAGGATAAAGATGCCCTCGAAAAGAAAAAAGAACATCTTGACAGTTTAGGAAGATAAATAATTTAACAGGGGCGTTTTATGCGCCCCTCTTTTACACCCCCCATCTCTTTTACCGTTAGAAAATTTCCTTTTATCATACCATTTTAATTCGCATTTTTACATCTAAAATTGCGGGATTTTATGTCCATACAGCCTAAGCTTACCCGGTTCGACCTTACAATGATTATTGTCAGCCTTGTAATTGGCATTGGCATATTCCGGACTCCGGCAATAGTTGCCCAGAATGCACAAACCCCCTTAATATTTTTCTTAGCCTGGATAGCCGGGGGTGTTGTAAGTTTGTGCGGAGCATTAACATTTGCCGAAATAGGCGCCCGTTACCCTGCCGCCGGAGGATTTTATAAGATTTTTTCCCATTGCTACCATCCGGCTTATGCATTTATGCTTAACTGGGTGCTGGTTATTACCGTTTCGGCATCCAATACGGGGGTGGCATTAATAGGTGCTGAATATATTGCGCCGGTTATTCTTCCGCAGAGTATGCAAGGGGATACGGCAATTAAGATTATTGCCATTGTAATACTTACAGTTTTATTCGGACTTAATTTCATCGGCATTAAAATGGGGGCAAGAACCCAAAACCTATTAAGTTCGCTCAAGATTCTGCTTATGTTCCTTCTTATTGCCACTCTTTTCTTTGTAGCCGGCGCGCCCGATGCCGCTCCGGTTAAGCAGACCGGGACAGGTTTCAATTTCTTTTATGCGTTCGGTGTGAGTTTAATATCGGTCTTTTTTACTTACGGGGGTTATCAGCATACAATGAATCTCGGTGCCGATATTCAGGAGCCTCAGAAAAACATTCCGCGCGCCTCGTTTATTGCCATTGGCATTATTTTATTCCTTTATATAACCATAAACTATGCATATTATCACGCGCTCGGGTTCCAGGGGATAATGAATTCCAAACTTGTAGCGGCCGAGCTTGCAGGTAAATTCCTCGGTTCTTTCGGCTCAAAAGGGGCTTCCATTATTATTTTTATTTCGGTGCTCGGGTTTTTAAATACAAGCCTTCTTACATATCCGCGTATTTATTATGCCATGGCCGAAGATAAGATACTCCCCCCGATATTCAAGAAGGTTAACCCTAAAACGCAGGTGGGGGAATTCTCTCTTACGGTTTATTACGGACTGATGGTTATAAATGTGTTTTTCCTTGGCACATTCGAAAAAATAGTAAATTATGTAATGTTCATAGATAGTGTGGCCCTCGCCTCGGCGGCGGCTACTATTTTTATTCTCCGCAAACGGCAGAAAAATGAGGGGTACAAAGGCTACACAATTAAAATGTTTCCTCTGGTGCCTTTAACTTTTATGCTTCTTATAGGCATTGTATCGGTAAATGTGCTCATTTCCGATTTCACTTCGGCATTAATCGGGTTTTCCTTTTTTGTTTTAGGTTACCCAATATATAAACTAATGAGAAAAATGGATTTTAAATAAGAGGTACTAATTATGGATTTATCCTATATTCTTAATATTCTGGGGGAAGATAGGGAAGGTTATTTTAACGCTGTTGCCCCTCCTATAATGCAGACAAGCAATTTCGCATTCGATACCATTGAAGACCTGCGCAAGGCCCTTCAGGATGAGGCTAGCACTCATTTATACACGCGCGGTGTTAATCCCACAATTGAAATTTTACGGAAGAAGATTGCCGCTCTTGACGGAGCCGAAGACGCTTTGATATTTTCAAGCGGCGTTGCCGCTGTTTTTATGGCTGTTATGCCTAATGTTAATGCGGGGGACCATATTGTCTCGGTTGCCAAACCATATTCGTGGACCACAAAGCTGTTCAATAACCTATTGCCCCGGTTCAATGTTAATACAACAATGATTGACGGCACCAGAATTGAAAATTTTGAGAATGCCATTAGGCCGAATACAAAACTTATTTTTCTTGAATCGCCCAATACAATGACTTACGAACTGCAGGATTTACGTGCGGTTGCCAAACTTGCCAAAAGCAGGGGAATTATTACCGTAATTGATAACAGCTACTGTTCGCCATTGTACCAGAAACCTATTGAAATGGGAATTGACCTTTCAATGCAGACAGCCACAAAGTACACCGGGGGGCATTCCGATACAGTTGCGGGAACCCTTTCAGGCTCACGCGAAATGATTGATAAAATTTTCCGTTCCGATTTCCTTAACGTCGGGGCTATTATTTCCCCCTTTAATGCCTGGCTCCTTTTAAGGAGTTTAAGGACGCTTGATATAAGGCTGAAAAAAATATTCCAGACTACAAAGGAAGTTATAAACGCTATTGACGGCCATCCGAAAATTGAAAAGATTATTTTCCCTTTTCATCCTTCATTCCCGCAATACGAACTAGCCAAAAAACAGATGCAGGATGCGGGCGGGCTTTTTACACTAATCCTTAAAGCCGATAAAATTGAGGAAATTGAGCATTTTTGCGAAAAATTAAACCGTTTTCTTGTGGCTGTTTCCTGGGGTGGGCACGAATCGCTCGTTTTTCCCTCATGCGCGGGAATTAAAAAAGAGGATTTCGACCCGAAAATGGAAAACCATAGGATGATTAGGGTTTATATTGGCCTTGAGGATAGCAATGTGCTTATTGAGGATATTCTGCAGGCGTTAAATTGATTCCGTTATCTTTATTTTGTACCTAAATAACGGGCAAAAATTTTCGATTATAATTGATAATTCAACGGACATACGCGTATCGGCACATATATAAATATATTGTCAATTATTATCCTCTTCATTTCTTCCGGCTTACAGGCACAGGTTAATCTGGATAGCCTTAAGAAGGAAGCCGGTTCTAAAACCGGGGATGCGAAATATTCTATTCTTCAAAAACTGAGGGATGAATATTCCAAAACTGATGCCGAAGCCGCCTATAAATATGCTCTTGAAACATTCAATGCGGCAGAGGAATTGAAAGATGAAAGCAAAATTGCCGATTCGTACCATGAGATAGGCGCATTGTGTGCAAGGCTTAATAAAAATGCCGAGGCAATTAAAAACTTCAGCAAAGCTCTTGAGTATTATAAGAGTAAAGGGGATTCAGAAAAAGCCGCTTATATTCAAAATGAACTTGCAGGTGTTGATGTAAACCTGGGGCGCTAAGAAGCGGCTATGGTGCTTTATTCAGGACTTCTTAAATACTATATTCAAAATAATAATCTTTGGAAGTATTCATCCATACTTAATAATATGGGTACTCTTCTGGATGAGAAAAAAGATTTTGACAGCGCGCTCGATAAATTCCTAACTGCCCTCGAAACAATTAAAAAAGTAAGACCCGACGATAAAGGGTTCCTGGCAATTCTATACTGCAATCTAGGCGATGCCTATTACGGTAAAAAGGAATATGCACTCTCGCTTAAGTACCGCAAAATGTCGCTAGAATTGTATAAAAATATGAAGGATTCTGAAGGGGTTGCCGACCTTATGCTCGATGTCGGTTCCAGTTTAATGAAACTGCACGATTACGGAAGTGCCGCACAGAATCTATTGGAAGCCCAGAAGAATTACAGCCGGCTTAATTTTCCTGCCGGAATAAGAAAAGCAAAATCGCTCTTTGTGGAATTCTATATAGAGATTAAGGATTTTGAAAAAGCCGATAGGGCATGCGGCGAACTGGAAAACCTTAGTAGTGCCTCAAGGGATTCAATTATGCTCGAAAAGTGCTATGAAATGTATGCGGACATTAAATATAACCTGGGGAATTTTAAGGCTTCTTCGGAATATTATAAAAAATATCGGAGCGGTGAGATTGAACCGGTTTTGTATGACGGATTCGAAGAGAGCACGAAGCTCATAAAAAATATTGTTGTAGACGGATACAGAATA
>DAHYUM010000055.1 GCA_027398005.1 bacterium | reverse complement strand
AAGCATTATAAGTATCAGTTCGCTGCTCGAAATTATTTTGCTTATTACTATACCTTTCAATCCGGCGTAGGCGCGTATATAAATGTGGCCGTAAAAAACATTATTGTAATTAATAGGGAACAGCGCATAAAGATAATCGCCGTTAAAAACGGGTGCTCCATCCTTAAGCTCTGAAAGGTTTGGAAGCGAGTCTACGCCGTTCTTATGATAGGACGCAAAGGGCTTTTCATAAATATCGAACAGGACGCAGTCATTTATATAGTCTACGCTGCTTAATTTAGATAAAGTTTCTTCTGCTTTCTGGGGATAGTTGAATTCCATCGGCATAACACAGTACTGGCTTACAAGAAGAGCATTCTCAGTCACGTTCTGAATAAGGTTCGATTTAGCTTCCTTTACCGCAATGTTAATTCTTATAAGAGAATCGATCGATATGGTTATAATGCTTATAAACATTACTATCGATATTATTTTTCTGCGCAGAGGCAGATTGGAATAAAACTTTAACACTGTTATTCTCCTATAACTTTGCCTAAGCCGAGAAGGTACATGTCTATTTTTAATCCGCTTCTTTTAATTGCGGCTGGATTTATTTCGAAATGTATTGTGCCTTTTTCGGTTAAATAAAAATTAATATGGACCCCTTTTTCGGAGTATCCTTTAGTCTCGCCAATAAGCAAAACGGGTTTGTACTTAAGTGCGGCTGTAATTTCAGAAACATTCCCTTTCTTCAGCTCGCCTATAAAGAGCATATTGCATTTTTTAAGTTCGGAAATTTCGTTTATGTGCATTATTCTAACCGGAAGGTTTTTAAACTTATATTTGAGGGCAATTTCTTCCAAAGCGCCTTTAAATGGGTCGCGCCCTATAATTGTTATAACGAATTCATTCGATAACGAGCCGGATGGCCACTCGGTAAACCGCGAAAACTTTTCCAGATAGGCGGCTTTTACATAATATTCATTCCCCTGAGCATTGATGTTGGGCAACGGCGTAAAAAGAATAAATAGAAATATGCCCAATAGCGCGGCGCCTTTAAATAGTCTGTCTGCCTTGTGGAACAAATATACTCTCCCGATAAGAGTTATTATGTTTCTTCCTTTAAATGCTGTGGCGGATATTATATCATCCGCTCCTTTTCATTTAAGCAAAATACATCTCTAAATACAATAATGCCTAAAAATATTATTATTTATTATCGAATAATTAAACGGGAAATTGACCTGAATTTGAATAAAAAAGGGGTATTTTTGCCTTTTTTTAAGGCTAATTTGGAATAAAAAAAGCCGTCCGGCTTAAAACCCGGGCGGCCCTTAATTTTCTTCTAAACTGCGCCTTTTACTTCTTCATTACAAGGTTTTCAATAAAGAATTCCATCATTCTATCCGTATTAACGGCTGTATGCCCTTTATCGGGGCCAACCTGAACCTCGAAACTCTTGCCTGCTTTCTGCAGGGCCTGAATTAACTGCATCGAGTTGCTTGGATGTACGTTATTATCGGATGTGCCGTAATAAAGCATTAATCTCCCTTTCAGGTTATCTACATAATTCATCGGACTACCGGCGTCGTACCCGGCTTTATTTGCATCGGGCAAACCGTTGGTGCGTTCGGTGTAAATGTTATCGTAGTTGCGCCAGTCGTATACTCCTGAATTGGCGCAGGCGGCCTGGAATACATCTGGGAATTTCAAAATACAGGTAGCCGAAGAAGCTCCGCCGTATGATGTGCCGTAAATGCCTACTCTTTCCTTATCGATATATGGCCTGCTGTAAAGGGATTTTACCCCTTCAGCCTGGTCTTCCATTTCTACCGAGCCCATGTGGCCGTAAATCTCGTCTAAAAGCTTTTTGCCTCTCTGTGCGCATCCGCGCGAATCGAACGAAGCTATTATGAATCCGTATTCTGTAAGTGCGCTAGGAATTGTGAATCTTTCCGAAGCCGCATTTGTGCCGGGTCCTCCGTAAACGCTTACAAGAACCGGATATTTCTTATTGGGGTCGAAATTTGAAGGGAACTGGAGCATTCCGTATAAATCGTATTTACCGTCTTTCGATTTGAATGTAATCATTTCTACTTTCTTAAGCCCGAGCTGTTCGAATTTTGTCAAATCGCTTTTTACGATTACGTCAATTACTTTTCCCTTCATATCAACAAGCTGTGTGAAAGGTGCTACGTCGTGTGTCTGGGCTACATCAATAAAGTATTTATTGTCGGGCGAAATGGTTACGCTGTGGTTGTAAGCGGGATCCGTCAGGCGTTTATCCCCCTTGCCGTCGAGCCCTACTTTATGTAGCTGAACTTTCATATGGTTTTCGCCGTCGCGCGCCATATAATATAATGTTTTAGAATCCTCGTCAACTTTAACAATGCCGGCTACTTCAAACTGGTGGTTTGTAAGAGTGGCAATCAGCTTGCCGCTTAAATCGTACAGGTAATAGTTGTTGAATCCGTTTCTTTCCGATTCCCAGATGAATCTGTTCTGGTCTTTAAGAAATTCCATCGTAGGCGAATTAACCGTAAAGCTCTGAGGCTGTTCTTCCTTTATTATAACGCGCACTTTGCCGGTTTCCGGATTGGCGGCGCATAATTCCATAGTGTTCTGAAGTCTGTTTGTACGGTGGAATATAAGCTCTTTGCCGTCGTTAGTCCATGAAATGCCGTAAATGTAATGGCCAATTGTATTGTCGTCGAAAGGCTGTCCGTCCCTTACATCAACTTTAACTTTCGATTTTGTGTTGATGTCATAAATATAAATATCAACAAGAGGGTTTTTAGCTCCTGTTGTGGTATAGGGTTCAACTTCAACCGAATCATATAAGTTTAACTGTTTGTACTGCAGGTAATAATCGGGCATTCCGCTTTCATCAAAACGGTAGTATGCAATTTTTTTGCTGTCGGGGCTCCACCACATAGCGGTTGTCTGCGCGAGTTCCTCGCCGTAGGTCCAGCTTGCTGTACCGCTTTTAATTCTCGTCTTAGCGTCTCCGTCAGTTGTAACGGCATATTTATTCGAGCCGTCTTCGTTCGAGATATAAAGGTTGCGCTCTTCGCAGAATGCCTTTAATTTTTTATCGGGCGAAAGGGCTCCAATCCATTGTCTTCCTCTTTCGGGGCGGGGTCCAATTCCCTGAACAACGGGCCTGAAACCTCTTCCTCCACGCATGCCGCGCATACCGCGCTGCTGTTCCTGGGCTTCGCCTGTTTCAACGGCTTTCTTCTTCGAAATATCGAATGTGTATTTTTTGCCGTCGAACGTATAATCGAACGATTTGCTGTTTTCATTCCAGGCAGCATAAATTTCGCCTAGTTTAACAGAAGAAAAAGACTGGCCTCTCATTTTCATGTACTGCTCGTAGCCGGGCATTGTCTTCAGCCTGTCCTGCGCTTGTACGGAACTGAATCCGATAATAAGCAGCAGCGACGAAATTGCAAGCAGGCTGAACAGCGTTTTTGTAATTTGTTTTTTCAAAGCTGAATCCTCCTTTTTTTTGAATAAAATCTTACTCCGGAATATTTCCGGTTTTATTGGGGCTTTTAGCATTTTTTTTGATAATGTAATTACTTCTTTAAATAGCCATTTAATATAAAAGGTTTTATTAATAAATAAAATCGTATCCGGTTATTTTTCCTTGTTGCGCAAATAATATTAGGGCGCCGTTAAATAATTTAATGTTTTAATATCTAATTTTGTATTAGCTTTTTCTGCAGGCGGAATGCTCAACTTTGAGCTCATTAAACTATTTGCCGCGCAATAAGTATATTTACATTTAAAATTGACTGAATTAGAAAAAGGGATAGATTATATGATTCATCACATTGTCGGCAAGCAGCATAACTCAAAACTTTGTTTCGTATGCGGATTGAAGAACAAATTCGGAATACATGCGCATTTTTATATTACGGAAAAAGAGGAATTAATTGCCGTATTCACCCCATCCGAGGAACACCAGAGCTACCCGGGGCGCCTTCACGGGGGCATCTCTTCGGCAATTCTGGATGAGACTATCGGAAGGGCTATATTAAATAAATACGAAACAGAAGTTTGGGGCGTTACAATTGAGCTGAGTGTGGTATATAAAAAACCTGTTCCTCTGGATGAAGAATTAAAAGTAATTGGAAGAATTACATCTGAAAACAGCCGCTTTTTTGAAGGAACCGGAGAAATTGTTCTTAAGAACGGCGATATTGCCGTTACCGCCAAAGGGAAATACCTTAAGGTGCCTCTCGAAAAAATTACTGATTTCGATAAGGAAGAGAACGAATGGCGGATTGTTGAATCCGAAAACGATCCGAAGGCAATTGAAATCTAAATTATGGAAACCGGATTAAATTCTAAAGACGCCTACGCGGCAATTAAAATAGGGGAATTCAGAAGTTTTATTTACGCCCGCTTCCTCTTTTCAATTGCTATTCAAATGCAGTCTGTTGTTATTGGCTGGCAGATTTACAGCCTTACCCACGATGCTTTATCGCTCGGAATGATGGGGCTTACCGAAGCGGTTCCCTTCTTAATGGTTGCTCTCTTTGCCGGGCATCTTGCCGATACTAAAAGCAGAAAAACAATTATAGTTTATTCGGCGGCCGTTTATATTATCTGTATTTCATTGCTTCTTCTTTTTACCACTCTTCTTAACAAAGTGCTTCTGCTCTACGGCGTAATGCCTCTCTATGTTGTCATATTCTTTACCGGGCTTTCCCGCGGTTTTATGTCCCCGGCGCAGACAGCCCTCTTTGCGCAGCTTATCCCGAGGGAGTTGCTTGGCAACGCTTCTACATGGAACAGCGCCGCATGGCAGATTGCCGCAGTAGCCGGCCCGGCAATAGGGGGGCTTGTATGCGGATTCCTCGGCTTCGGGCCTGCATATTCAATTGTTGTCGTATTCCTTGTGTTTGGCATGATTGCGCTTTTCTTTGTCAAGAACAGACCTGCCCCCCAATGGAAGCGTACTGAATCGTTATGGCACAGCCTTACGGCGGGTATAAGGTATGTCTTCAATAATCAGATTATTTTAAGTGCCATAAGCCTGGATATGTTTGCGGTCTTTTTCGGAGGGGCGGTTACAGTATTGCCCATATTTGCCGACCGGGTGCTAAATATTGGTGCCGAGGGATTGGGCATTCTGCGTTCGGCCCCTGCAATAGGCGCTATACTCATGTCAATTTTGCAGGCTTACTATCCCCAATTTAAAAATGCCGGAAGGAATCTTCTCATTTGTGTTGCCGGTTTCGGCGTTGCTACTATTTTGTTTGCCGTATCAACAGGTTTTGTACTCTCTTTTGCAATGCTTCTTATCGGGGGTATGTTCGATAATGTAAGTGTTGTAATCAGGGCTACAATTATACAGCTCTTTACCCCCGATGAAATGAGGGGAAGGGTATCGGCTGTAAACGGAATCTTCATCGGCTCTTCAAACGAGCTCGGCTCGTTTGAATCGGGCGTGGCGGCTAAACTGCTCGGACTTGTTCCCTCGGTCGTGTTCGGAGGCTCTATGACTCTTTTTGTTGTTGGGGCTGTATATAAATTCGCTCCGAAACTGAGAACGCTTAAATTGTAAACCGGGTTTTATTTGTTATGGAAGCAGGCTCTTTATTGTGGGTCTCTGCCTGCACCATAAAAACTGAATAATAATTTGCCGGAATTAACTACAGCAGAATAATACCTCTTTTGCTTAGCTAAGAAATTTTCAGGTTCAATGAATAGCGAACCGGTTAATACTGAATGTTTGAACAAAAGCTAAATGATGCTATTTTATTGTGAAAAATAAATTGGTTTATGGAACAATCCCTTAAAAAAATAATTCTTCTCATAGAAACCTCTCGGGAGTTCGGGCGCGAACTGCTTAACGGAATTGCACGTTATTCCAAACTGCACGGCCCCTGGTCTTTCTATCTTGAACCGCGCGGCCTCAAGTCATCCATTCCGCGGCTGAAAAACTGGAATGCGGACGGAATTATTATGAGAGATTCGGTAATTTCTGCCGATCTTATTAACCTGAAGCTTCCTACTGTATTATGCCTTCACGAATCGCGCAGGCTTAAGCATCTTCCCGTTCTGGTTACCGATAGCAAGGTAATTGCCCGCCTTGCAAGCGAGCATCTTATTAATAGGGGGATGAAAAATTTTGCCTTCTGCGGATTTGACAGCCTTGAATGGTCTAACGAAAGAAAAGAATATTTTACATCCTATATCTCCGAAGCGGGATTCAAAACCCACATTTACAAACAGGGGAGCAAAAGCATTTCGTGGGAAAGGGAGCAGGAACTTCTTAAAAAATGGCTTGCCAAACTTCCTAAACCGGTTGGCATACTGGCATGCAACGACGACAGGGGACAGCAGATTCTTGAAGCGTGCAAACTTGCACGCATCAGCGTTCCCGGCGAGGTTGCTGTTATTGGGGTTGATAACGACCCTATAATTTGCGGTTTCTGCGACCCCCCGCTTACAAGCATTGCTCTAAATGCCGAATACGGTGGCTATGCTATTGCCGAGATGCTGGACCGTATTATGAGCGGCGAACAGATGAAAGGGCAGGAAATTAAAGTTACTGCAACTCATGTTGTCCGCAGGCAGTCCACCGATATAATATTTGTTGAGGATGAAGCCGTCGCGCAGGCAGTTCAGTTTATAAGACAGAACGCAAAAAATAAAATACGGGTGGATGATGTTGTTGCGCACACCTGTTTAAGCCGGCGCAGTCTCGAATCCCGTTTCAGGAAAATTGTGCACCGCTCAATTCAGGAAGAGATCAGGCGCATTAGAACCGATTTAATTTCGCAGATTCTTGTTGAGACTAATCTTTCTATTTCCGAAATCACCTCCATGTTCAACTTTACCGATGTAGAGCACATTTCACGTTATTTTAAAATGGAAAAGGGAATGGGGCTGCGCGAATTTAGAAAATTATGCAGGAAATGTTAAAACCTGTTTCTTCCAAAAATCCCTATTTCAGCCCGAAATAAAATCCCCGCTGCGTAAAATGGTGATTAATAATCGTAAAAAGGCTTTTTTCCGACCATTTCATCCATTAATATTGTCTCATTAAATCATCCGGTAATTAAATGCAGTCAAAGTTTAAGTGCAGTATTAAACTATTCGGCAGTGTATCCTTTCTTTTCCCAGGCGGAAATAATTCAATATTAATTATAAATAAACACTTCAGGAATTATAAAACTTCAGAAGGAGCGCTATGTTAAATAATTTGGCATCACATCTAAATTTACTCTTCTCGGGCGGCGGTTCAATTATTTCGCTCGGATGGGTCGATTCATTAATAATCATAGTTTATTTCCTCTTTGTGCTCGGTATCGGCTGGTACCTAATGCGTTTTACAAAAACCGGGGAAGATTTCTTTTTGGCCGGCAGGGATATGACCGCCTGGATTGCGGGGCTCTCCTTTGTGGCGGCTAACCTTGGCTCGCTCGAACTGATGGGGTGGGCCGCCGCTTCATATCAGTACGGCATTCTTGCCGCTCACTGGTACTGGATTGGCGCTATTCCCGCAATGCTTTTCCTGGGCATTATTATGATGCCGTTCTATTATATCTCTAAAACCCACTCGGTGCCCGGATACCTTAAGCTTCGCTTCGGCGATGGGGCCAGCATGCTTTCGGCGGTTTCATTCGGGTTTATGACCGTTTTTATGAGCGGCATTAATATGTATTCTATGGCAATTGTTATGAAGGTGGTTTTAGGCTGGGATATCCATTTCAGCATCTGGGTCTCATCTATTACCGTTATGGTTTATGTTGTATTGGGGGGGCTCCTTTCTGCAATTTTTAATGAAGTACTCCAATTTATGCTTATATGGCTCGGCGCTCTTGTAATTCCGGTTATAGGTCTAATTGAAACGGGGGGATGGAGCGGCATGGTGGCAAGAATTCAGCATAACTTTGCCGGCGGCGATTATACTCATCTCTGGAGAACAATGGGCTCGTTTCAGGATAATCCGATGGGCATTCACTGGACCGGAATTGTGTTCGGGCTGGGGCTTATAATTTCATTCGCTTACTGGACTACCGATTTTCTTGTGGTTCAGAGGGTTCTCGCGGCACGCGACCTCCGCTCTGCTAAGATGGCTCCTATCATCGGCGCCGCATTTAAAATGATGGTTCCTTTCATTGTTATTCTTCCAGGGCTCTTAGGGCTTGCAGTTATCCCCGGTCTGGTTGGCGAAAAAGAAGCTATTGCAACTGGTGCCCACAGCTACAACGAAGTGCTTCCCTTAATGCTTGCGCGCTATGCAGGCCCCGGATTGCTGGGCTTAGGCGTTACTGCGCTTATAGCAGGATTTATGAGCGGAATGGCAGGCAACGTAAGCGCGTTTGCTACAGTATGGACCTACGATATTTACAAACCGGTTCATCTTAAATTAAAAGGCACCGAAGGCACCGATGCGCATTACGTTAAAATAGGAAGATGGTGCACAATTATAGGCGTATTTGTAAGTATAGGCACCGCGTATCTTGTTCAGCAGTTTGCCAGCATAATGGATTATGTGCAGGCCCTCTTCAGCTTTTTCGTAGCCCCTTTATTCGGAACCGTTATTTTGGGTATGCTCTGGAAACGAACCACGAAGGAAGGGGGATTCTGGGGGCTGTTTGCAGGTATCGGCTCTTCAATTGCTATGTGGGCCTGGGTTAAAATTGACCCTTCCGCGCTTAAGATTATCGCCCTTTCGGAACACGCAAAGGATATGGCCGAAAATATGTACCGCGCTCTCTGGTCCTGGATTATTTGTGTTCTTGTTACCGTAATAGTAAGCTACATGACAAAACCCAAACCGGAAAAAGAACTTATAGGGCTTGTAAGGGGATGCACCGATATTCCATCGGAAGGGCATCTGCCATGGTTTAAACGCCCTATTTTCTGGGCTTCACTTGTGTTTGTGGTATTCCTTGCATTAAACATTATTTTCTGGTAGGAGGAAAAAATGGTCGGAAATAAAGGTATTTCAATTTGGTTTTTTATAGGCAGTCTGCTTCTTATTTACGGCGTTATTATTACCGCCGCTAATGTTTATGAAATGATTCATCCTACTATGGAAAGGCAGGTTGTGCTTAAGAATATTAATTTCGGAGTCTGGTGGGGAATTTTACTCCTTATAATAGGCTTTACATATTTCTATACTTTCAGGCCCTGGAAAAATAAGAAAACAAATAAATAATTTTTTTAATAAACAGATTGGAGTAATAAAATGAATAAATTATTTGCGGCAATTATTACCGTGGCAATCGTTTTCGGTATCACATCGTGCCAATCTAATAAAAAGGATAATGCTATGATTGAAAAAACATCTTTCGGCAAAACTTCGAAAGGAGAGGAAGTTTATTTATATACTCTTACAAACGAATCGGGCGCGCAGGTTAAAATTACTAATTTCGGCGCCACTGTTGTTGCGCTTTATATGCCCGACAGAAACGGGAATCTTCAGGATATAGTTCTTGGCTACGATAACGTGAGCGATTATGAAAAAGGCACCTCATATTTCGGCGCCATTGTAGGACGCTACGGCAACAGAATAGGAAAGGGAAAATTCACCCTTGACGGAAAAGAATATCAGCTTGCCACAAACAACGGCGAAAACCACCTGCACGGGGGAAACATCGGTTTCAATAAGGTGGTTTGGCAGGTGCTTAAAACTGATGCCGCCGATGGCGGAGCCGAAATTGCGCTTAAATATGTAAGCAAGGATGGCGAGGAAGGATACCCCGGTACTGTTGCGCTTACGGTTACATATAAACTGACAAAAGATAACGAGCTTGAAATTGATTACTCGGCTACTACAGATAAGCCTACAATTTTCAACCCGACGCATCATTCATATTTTAACCTTTCGGGCAACCCCGAAAATACAATACTCGATAACGAGCTTATGATTAATGCCGATAAATTCACCCCGGTAGACGCCGGATTGATTACAACAGGAAAACTTGAAGATGTTGCCAACACTCCAATGGATTTCCGCAAACCGACTAGAATAGGCGCGCGCATTGAAGATAATTTTGAACAATTGAAATTCGGTAAAGGATATGACCATAACTGGGTGCTTAACAATTACGATAAGACCGTTAAGCTTGCCGCATCCCTTTACGAACCGAAGAGCGGACGCTTTATGGAAGTATTGACCGACCAGCCCGGAATACAATTCTATTCGGGCAATTTCCTTGATGGAACCGGCTCGGGCAAAAACGGTAAGCCTTATAAATTCCGCACCGGGCTCTGTCTGGAAACCCAGCATTTCCCCGATTCGCCGAATAAACCTGAATTCCCGTCGGTGCGTCTTGATCCGGGGGATACTTACAGACAGACAACCATTTATAAATTTTTCACAAAGTAAAGATGGCGTTTAATTGCAGCCGCAGAGGTATAAATGAGTAAATATGTAATCGGCCTGGATTTCGGAACCAATTCCTGCCGGGCTCTTATAGCAGACATAAAAGATGGCAAAGAAATTGCGGGGAATGTATTTTCATATCCATCGGGATACGAAGGGGTTGTTATAGATCCCTCCGATCCGAACCTCGCAAGGCAGAATCCCGCTGATTATTTAGAGGGAATAGAAAGTTCAATTAAAGGGGCGCTTAAGGATGCATTGAAAAATGCCCCCGGTTTTAATCCGTTGGATGTGATAGGCATTGGAGTTGATACTACCGGAAGCAGTCCTATGCCTGTAGACCGGCATAACACGCCTCTCTGTTTTAAAGATAAATTCAAGAAAAATCCAAACGCTATGGTATGGCTTTGGAAAGACCATACAAGCTTTAAAGAAGCGGCATGGATTACCGATATGGCCGCTAAAATACGTCCTCATTACTTATCAAAGATAGGGGGCACATATTCATCGGAATGGTTCTGGAGCAAAATACTTCACTGTAAAAATGTTGATGCCGCAGTATTCGACGAAGCCTACAGCTTTGTTGAAATATGCGATTGGATTCCCTCCGTTCTTGCAGGAATTAAGGAAACTGATGAGATAAAAAGAAGCGTTTGCGCCGCCGGGCATAAAGCAATGTTCAACAGCGGCTGGAATGGTCTGCCCGACGAAGAATTCCTCGATACTTTATCGCCGGGGCTTTCCGTTCTTAGAAACAGGCTCTACGATACAGCTTATACCGCCGAACAGAAAATGGGAAATCTTTCTCCTGAGTGGGCAAAGAAATTAGGACTTAGCGGGGACACTGTAATAGCCGTAGGCGCATTCGACGCCCATATGGGGGCCGTTGGAGCCGGAGTTACCGAAGGTGCGCTGGTTAAAATTATCGGCACAAGCACATGCGATATTATGACTTCGCCTGCCGCCCGGGAGCTTAAAGATATTCCGGGGGTCTGCGGTATTGTCAACGGCTCGGTTATGAACGGCTATTACGGCATTGAAGCAGGGCAATCGGCAGTGGGGGATATTTTCCTCTGGTTCATAAATAACCTTGTACCCGAAAAATACGGTTCAACACAAGCCGAAAAATTCAGGAATCTTGAAGAGGAAGCCTCAAAATTGAAACCGGGGGAATCGGGCCTGCTTGCATTAGACTGGAATAACGGCAACAGGACCATTCTTGTTGACGTACGTTTAACCGGATTGCTTTTGGGACAGACACTTCACACACAGCCGCACGAAATTTACCGCGCTTTAATAGAGGCAACGGCATTCGGCGCGCTTGCCATTATTGACCGGATTGAAGAATACGGAGTTAAAATTAAGGAAGTAATAAATTGCGGCGGCCTTGCCGTTAAGAACCCTCTTATGATGCAGATTTATGCAGATATAATCGGGCGCCCGATGATAATATCGAAAAGTGAGCAGACCCCTGCGCTTGGCGCCGCAATATTTGCGGCCATTGCGGCGGGTGCTGAAAACGGCGGTTACGGTTCTGTACTTGATGCGCAGAAAAATATGACCGGCACTGGAAAAACTTATCTGCCCGCTGAAGGAAATAATATCGTTTATAAAAAAATATATTCTCTTTACCGCCAGATGCACGACGCATTCGGAACAGAAGAATGGAACGGGAATATGTTCAATGTTATGAAAGAACTTCTTTCAATTAGAGACGAAGCAAGGAGAAATTAAAAATGCTCGATGATTTAATAAAGGAAGTTTGCGAAGCCAACAGAACTCTTGTAAGCAGCGGACTTGTAATACAGACCTGGGGAAATGTAAGCGGAATTAACCGTGCCGAAGGCTTGATTGCAATTAAACCGAGCGGCGTTAAGTATAATGAACTTACCGAAGAGGATATTGTAATTGTAGACCTCGACGGAAAAATTGTCCAGGGGAACAAGCGTCCCTCTTCGGATACCGCCACCCATATTGAGCTTTACAAGGCTTTCCCCTCTATAGGCGGAATAACCCATACGCACAGCACTTACGCAACAATATTCGCACAGGCCTGCAGGGAAATTCCATGTTTCGGAACCACTCACGCCGATCATTTCAACGGTCCGGTGCCTCTTACCCGTTTCCTAACAAAGGAGGAAATTGAACTGGATTATGAAAGGAATACTGGCACTGTAATTATTGAAAGGTTCAGGGAACTGAATCCGGATGAAACACCCGGAGTACTTGTAGCGGGGCACGCTCCTTTTACATGGGGCAGGAATGCCGGAGATTCCCTTAACAATGCCGAGATTCTTGAAAGGATTGCCTTTATGGCCTACGGCTCATTTCAGCTTAACGGAAAAATTAAAGAGCTTCCTTCTTATATATCGCAAAAACATTTTAACAGAAAACACGGGCCTAATGCTTATTACGGCCAGAAATTGAATAAGGAGAATTAGAATGCAAAACATACCCCAAATGAAAGTCGGCGTTATAGCGGTAAGCCGCGACTGTTTTCCCATCGAGCTATCGCGCAAGAGAAGGGAAAAAGTAATTGCCGCATGCAGTAAGAACAATGTGCCTGTTGTGGAAATAGATACCATTATAGAAAATGAATATGATGTTGTAAAGGCAGTTGAAGAAATAAAGAATAAAGAAATTAACTCGCTTGTAATATATCTCGGCAATTTCGGCCCCGAAGGGCCTACCTCCCTTCTGGCCCAGAAGTTCGGCGGACCAGTTATGCTTATTGCCGCGGCTGAAGATTCGGGCAAGGACCTTATTCAGGGAAGGGGCGACGCTTACTGCGGCCTGCTTAGCGCCTCGTATAATTTCGGATTGAGAAGGCTCAATCCATATATACCCGAATATCCTATTGTAGATGCTGAAGATTCGGTAAAGCTGATTGAGGATTTTACTATAATATCCAGAATAGTTTTAGGCGTGCGCAATTTAAAGATGTTCTCCTTCGGCCCGCGTCCTTTCGATTTCCTTACCTGCCATGCGCCAATTCAGCCTTTGTTCGATCTTGGTGTTGAAATAATGGAAAACAGCGAACTCGATTTATACGATATAGTTCAGGCCGAAAAGGATAATCCGCAGATTAAAGAAATTGCCAAAGAAATGGCAGCTGAACTGGGAAGAGGCAATACATACCCCGATTTAATAGAGAAACTTGCCCAGTACGAAATTGCGCTTGAGAAATTTATGAATGCCAATTTGGGAGCCTCGCAATACGCGGCATTCGCAAACAAATGCTGGCCGGCATTCGAAAAATATTTCGGGCATGTTCCGTGCTATATCAATTCGCGCCTTGCAGCAAAGGGAATTCCCGTAGCATGCGAATCGGATATCTATGGCGCTTTGAGCGAGTATATGTCAATTCTGGCAACCGGACTTCCCCCGGCCATTCTCGATATTAATAATTCGGTGCCGAAGGATATGTATGAAGAGAGCAGAAAGGAAATAGGCAATTACAAGATTGACGATTTGTTTATGGGCTTCCACTGCGGCAATACATCCACCGCATGCGTTGTTCAGCCTATAATGCAGCATCAGCTTATAATGCACCGGTTAATGGAACCGGGGCAGGAGCCTAACATTACAAGAGGAACTGTAGAAGGGCAGATTAAAGCGGGCCCTGTTTCCATTTTCAGAATTCAGGCAAATTCCGATGCAAAGATTGGAGCCTACGTTGCAAACGGCGAAGTACTTAATATCAAGCCGAAATCGTTCGGAAGCATAGGCGTGTTTGCCGTTAAGGAAATGGGACGCTTCTACCGCCATGTCCTGCTCGAAAAAAGGTTCCCGCATCATACATCAATCGCATTTAAGCATGCGGGCAAATATCTTTTTGCCGCCAGCAAAATGCTCGGTGTTAAGGATGTTTATTTTAACCATCCCGAAGGAATGCTGTATTCTTCCGAAAATCCTTTTTAACAGATTATTTTATTTAACGGCGGGGGTTTTATTCCCCGCCGCTCTTTCCGGAAATACGCGGTAATTTTGTTACACCGGCAGGCAAAATAGTTTTAGGGGTGCTTTATGAAAAAGTATGGCAAAATATTTCTTTCACCGGTAATATTTATACTTCTTATATCGGCGGTTAATATCAATGCGCAGAATGCCGGATGGAAAGCAGAATGGATTTCAGCTTCAGCCGGCAAGGATAGCGCCAACACATGGCTCTGCTTTAGAAAAAATTTCTTTGTGGATAAGGTACCCTCAAAAGCCGTTACTCAAATTGCCGCGGATACAAAATACTGGCTCTGGATTAACGGGAAAATGATTCTTTTTGAAGGAGGCTTAAAAAGAGGTCCAAAGCCGGGGGACGGATATTACGACGAGCTTGACATTGCCCGCTATCTTAAGAAAGGGCGCAACAGCGTTGCCCTGCTTGTATGGTTCTTCGGTAAAGAGGGGTTCTCCCATAAAAACAGCGGGAAGGCGGGGCTGCTATTCCAAAGCATAGGGGACGGGTTTGAACTTCTAAGCAGCGGTAGCTGGGATGTAATTGTTAATCCAGCTTTTGGAACATGCGGCAAACCTCAGCCTAATTACCGCCTTGCCGAATCGAGCATTAAATACGACGCGAGTAAAGAATTAGGGGACTGGTACCTGCCCGATTATAATCCCGTTAACTGGAAGAAAGCGGTTGAAATGGGAATTCCACCCGCGGCTCCCTGGAACAATCTGGAAAAGAGACCAATTCCGCAATGGAAAAACTACGGCAGGCTCGATTATAAGAATAATTTCAAATTCCCCTTTACGGCAGACGGTGCGGTTATCGAAGCATCGCTCCCCGCAAATCTGCAGGTTACACCTTATCTTAAAATTGATGCCGAAGCGGGGCAGGTAATTGAAATTAAAACCGATGATTTTATGGGAGGGGGCGAACCGAACGTAAGGGCTGAATACATTACCAAAAAAGGGGTGCAGGAATTTGAATGCTACGGCTGGATGAACGGGCATAAAGTGCTTTATTCCATTCCTAACGGAGTTAAAGTAATAAGGCTCTTATACCGGCAGACCGGATACAATACAGAATTTGACGGAAGCTTTAAAAGCTCGGACGAGTTTTTAAATACATTATGGAAAAAAGCGCAGAGAACACTTTATATAACAATGCGCGATAATTATTTCGACTGCCCC
>DAHYUM010000054.1 GCA_027398005.1 bacterium | reverse complement strand
CTACAAACCTTCGCACGTTATCCTTTCGATGGGCAAACCGATTGAGGATGTGAACGGGACAATTAGAATTTCATTCAGCGCCGATAATAATATGGATGAAATTAATTTCGCCCTCGAAGTGTTTAAGAAGATGAACCTTAAGTTCAGGCGGCAGGCTTAAACAGTCACCAGAAAATTATCTATAAGACGGGTTGCCCCTATACGGCAGGCTATAAGCATATAATAACTCTTTCCCGGTTCTAATTTAAATGCAAGGTCGAATGTTTCCGCTTTTGCAATTGCAATATAATCGAGCCGTGCCGATTTTACTTCGGCAATTCTGCCGCTCATCGCATCAATAACTTTATCGGCATTCCTTTCCCCCGCTTCAATCATTTCTTTGCCAAGGGTAAGCGATTTGTAGAGAACAAGAGCGTTCTCCCTATCCTCTTTTGAAAGGTATATATTGCGCGAGCTCATTGCCAGACCATCATCCTCGCGCACTATCGGCTCAACATTTATCTTTATGTCAATCTTAAGGTCTTTTACCATTCTTTTTATAACGGCCGCCTGCTGGGCGTCCTTCTGCCCGAAGAAAGCGCAATCGGGCTTTACGCAGTTGAAAAGGATGGAAACGATTGTGGTTACCCCTTTAAAATGGGTAGGCCTGTATGCCCCTTCAAGAATTCTTGTAATCTTTGTTACATCAACATAGCTCTGGAAAGAATCGGGGTAAATTTCCGCCGAATCGGGGAAAAATATGGCATCGCATCCGGTTTCTTCTAGCAGTTTTTTATCCCGTTCAAAATCGCGCGGATATTTAGCCAAATCCTCATTGGGAGCGAACTGAGTAGGATTTACAAATATTGAAACCACCGTAATATCGCATGTCTCTTTCGATTTTTTTACAAGCGACAGATGCCCCTTGTGCAGATACCCCATTGTAGGAACAAAGCCGATTGTTTTTCCGGCTTTGGAAAATCCGCGCGAATAATTCTGCATTTCAGAAACAGTAGTTATAATTTTTACCGGCATTTATTCTTCCTTTCAGAGAGCGTAATCGAGCACTTTGGCAATCTGCGCTTTTAAATTTTTTCTGTGCGCAATAAAATCCACAAATCCGTTTTCCTGCAGAAACTCCGAACGCTGGAAACCTTCGGGCAGATCCCTTCCTATTGTCTGCTTAATAACACGTGGCCCTGCAAATCCGATTAAAGCCTTCGGTTCGGCAATAATAATATCCCCCAGCATGGCATAGCTTGCCGTTGTACCGCCGGTGGTCGGGTCGGTTAGAATTGAGATATAAGGGATTTTTTCCTCGTTAAGCTTTGCAAGCCTTGCGCTCGTCTTTGCCATCTGCATAAGTGAAAAAGCCCCTTCCATCATGCGTGCGCCGCCGCTTGAGCTTATAATTATAAGTGGAATTTTCTTTTCGATGGCCGCATCTATAGCGCGTGAAATTTTTTCCCCTACAACCGAGCCCATACTGCCGCCGATGAATTTAAAATCCATGCATGCAAATGAAACATCGCGCCCTTCAATTTTGCCAATGCCTCTTACAGCGGCATCGCTTAAACCGGTATCGCGCATGGTGCTGTTTATTCTGTTGGTGTATTTTTTTGTATCGGTAAATTCAAGCGGATCCCCCGATTTCATTCCGGCATCAAATTCGTTGAATGTGCCTTCGTCAAAAAGTATGGATATATATTCGCGGCTCCCCACCCTGAAATGAAAATCGCATTTAATGCAGGTCCACATGTTCAGTTCGAGCTGTTTTATATGAATTATTTCGCCGCATTCGGCGCATTTAACCCACTGCCCGTCGGGTATTTCCCTCTTGCGGCTTTCAGCGGATATATTTTGTTTAGATCTTTTAAACCAGGCCATTATTTTTTCTTCTGAATTATGTTAGCAAATATAGTAACTGTCTGTAAAGGTTCAAATCTGTCGTTTGTATGGATGTTTACCGCCCTTACGAACATTCCCTCGCGCCCCGATGTATCGAGCTCAATTTTAAGCAGGGTCGATTTACCCGGCTTTACCACTTTATCCTGTATCAGGGCCGCGGTGCATCCGCAGGTTGTTGTAACATTCTTAATCTCAAGGTCCCCTTCCCCTTCGTTCATAATCTTAACGTTGGCAATATAATATTTCCCCTCTTCAACATTGCCGAAATCGTATTTGTTTTTTTCAAGCTTCATTCTTCCCAGCTTCATATCGAGCACTTCTTTCGATTCCCGCGCGAATACATTTGCCGAAATTGTAAGCCTTAACTCTTTCTTTTTGGGGTCGTTGGAATAGACATAAATATATTTCTGCTGGTCCCCTTCCCTTTCGGTAGTGTTGAATTCAACGTGCAGTTTTGTCGATTCCCCCGGTTTGAGTTCATTATTTTCCGGTTCAACCGCAGTGCATCCGCACGAGCTCCGTACCGTCTTTATAATCAAATCCCCTTCCCCTGCGTTCGAGATAATGAAATCGTACATAAGGGTTTCCCCTTCAATAGACTTGCCGAAATCGTGCTTTTCGGTGTTTACTTCAATCTTGGGATTTTTATCCTGCGCGTTGATATTTAAAATTACTACGAATAAAAGGAGTAATAATTTCTTCATTTTAGTTTTCTCCCTTCAAATTTTTTCAGATAATCGGGCTCCAGATAGTCAAAATCTTCCGTCAGAAGTGGTTTCCCGAATTTCAAAGACCATTTTGCTATTGAAAGCGCATCGGTATCAGTCTTATGCATATCGCTCTTAACACCGTAATTTCCGAATATCAAATCATCTTTCTTTATATACGCTTCAAATCCGCTTTTTTTAATAATATCCAGAGGGGTAACGGTTTTATACGAGCCCCCGGCAACCGCATAACGGGAACAGTATAATTCATCAACATTAACGTTGCGGGCAATAACAAATTCACTCCCTTCGGCAAGAATACCGGCAAGTGAATATGCGAATGCGTCGAATGTAGGAACCGAGCTTACTTTAAAAGTAACGTTATAAGCATCGCGCCCCGAAATTTTAACAATTTTAGGAATGGCAAATTCGGCAACCCCGGCGGTTACAAAACCATACTTAACATCGAAAGTAAGTTTTTCCCCCGTCTTGAATGCCCTGTTCTCAATCTTTTTAAATTCAGGTTTCTGCGCCGCGCAAACCGATGCAAAAAGCAGAATCAGAATTAATGTTTTGGCTCCGTTCCTCATTTGATTCTCCGTTCTAAAATTTCCTTAATTGACATAAAAACCTCATCAATGCTTATGTTATTCATACAATTAAGTTCTTCGCATTGTTTCCGGGTACAGTTGGAACAATTGATGGGGGGCACAAATATTATCTTTTTTTCGGTATAAGGGGCCCAGCGTGCAGGCGATTGGGCCTTAATTTTAGGATAAAACCCTATAACATATTTACCCAAAGCGGCGGCAATATGAATAGGCCCTGTCGAATTAGCCACAAGAATATCGGCAAAACCGGCAAGGGCAATTAATTCAGCCAGATTGAATTTTCCGCACAGATTAAAAATATTCTTTTCCGCCGGAAAGGTAGCGCAGATATCAAATTCCCTCGAATCGCCGGTTAGAATAATATTTAGATTACCCAACGCGGCAGTTTTTTTTACAAGTTCCTTCATTTTCACTAAAGGGAGGTCAACAGCGCTGCCGCGGCTTCCGGGATGGAAAATAATTACAGGAAGGGATAAATCGATTCCCGCCTTAATAAGAGCATCTTTTACTTTCGATTTAATATCTTCGCCGGCGCTAAGCCCGTATTCAACACTCTCTTCGGTAACAGTTTCATCAATGCCAATCAGTTTAAGCAGATTGACATTATGAGTAAGTTCATGTTTATTGCCGTATTTGCGGTGCTCATAAATCTTTTTATTAAACAGGAAAGAATACCACCTATATCCGCTTCCTGCCCTTGTTTTAATGCCGGCAAGCAGATAAATAAGCGCAAGTTTAATTCGGGGATAAACCGAAAGGACCGTATCGAAATTCTTTCCCTTAATAAGCCTGTAATTGCTAAAAAATGCCGGCTTGCCTTTATTTTCTTTAAGCACAATCACTTCATCAATATATGGATTGTTAGCCGCGAGGTCTTTAGTATATTCCCTTAAAAGGAATGATACCCGGCATTCGGGGAAATGCTTTTTAATAACGGCCGCCGCCGGAAGGGTAAGAATTACATCGCCAATCCGGTCGGTACGTGCAATAAGAATATTTTGTGGCTTATTCATTTTTTAGATACGTAAGAATTTCCGTTAATATAAAATCTCCAGGGTAAATCTACAGATTTTTTTATTCCTATTCTTTTGGTAACGGAAATCTTTTTAAGAGGTACGGTTTCGGCATCGAGGATGAAAATCTCGCCGCCGGTAAGGTCTTTGCCGTTGTCGCTTCTGTCAATTGCGAAAGCCTGCGTAATTTTGGCCGGACCATTGGTAAGGTTAATCTTCTCTTTTTCCGAAATTGTTTTTCTGCCGTACCTGTTAACGGCCATCTTATCAATGCCTTCCAAAGGTTCAATACCCCTTAAGAGAACTGCGCAACCTTCCCCCTCTTTACCGGTTACCACATTACAGCAGAAATGCATTCCGTATGTAAAATAAACGTAAAGCACTCCCCCTTCCCCGAACATAACCTCGTTCCTCTTGGTTTTGCCTATGAATGTATGCGCGGCTTCGTCAACCGATCCGTCGTAAGCTTCAACCTCGGTAATCATACCCGAAAGGATACTCCCTTCCTTAATTCTTACGAATATTTTGCCCAAAAGCATACGCGCCGCTTTTTGAGCGGAGGTAATGTAGAATGAACGGTCAAGTTTTTTATTAAGGTCTGCCGGTGCCATATAGCGGTGAGGAATAAATTAATTACCCTGCCGGTTTTTAATCTGTTCAATTTTGCCTATAAAGTATTCGCTTTTTTCCGGTTCGGCAATAATTAATTCCTCGTAAATAAGTATTGCCTCGCCGAATTTTCCCTGCGATTCGTAAATACGAGCCATCGTTTCGGATACAATTTGTTTTGAAGGGGCTTCTTCGGGTTTGGGTGTAATATCGCCTGCAATTGAAGTATCAATTTTTATTTTGGCGTTTTTAAGTTCTTCGGCAATTGAACCGAGCCGGTTTTCGAATACATCATTATCGTCGTTAAAACTGCCGGGCACAAAAGAGAAGCGCGCGCTTCCCGAAATGGAATTCTGGTCCCTGTCAATTTCATCTATTTTATTCAGATAGAATTGGGCTGTAGATTCGCAGTTGTATAATCCCCTAACGCTTTCAACAGCCGATTTTGCTTCCTTTATTTTACCCTGATAGGCCAGTGCAACTGCATAAATAAGTTTTGCGGTAGGATAAGAAGGGAATTTTTTAATTCCCTTCTCTAAAAGTTCTATTGCTTCGCGGTAGTTTTTATCTTCAATTTCGGAAGCGGCAAGACGCGCAAATAGGGAAGAATCCTGATTGAATTCGTAAATGAGCTTATAGGTGTTTTTCCCCTGTCCCTGCCTGCCCATGCCTACTTATTAATCCTCAGCAGTTTAGCAAATGACTGCTTAAGCGATAAATAAGAAACGGAAGCGAAACCGAAAAAGAACATAAGCTGGAACGGAAGAGCCGCAATTTCCATGAAGAAAATTGAAGCGCCTACGCCTATTAAGCAGTACACGGCCAGAAGAAGTTCTATCAATGCCGAACTGTCGACTTTCATATTGGCGAAATATTTATTCTTGTTCGCTGTATCGTCTTTCGAAATAATTTTTGATTTAGGGGTGCGCACGAATTCGCTTTTGCGGTCGAGCAGTCCTTCGATTACCGCGCGTGAATTGTTGAGAGCAAGCCCCATCGAACCGGCCATAAAGAGGGGGAATAAAACAATTCTTCTTCTCCAGTCCTCGTGTACATCCTTTTGGGCATAAAGATAAAACATGAAACTGCCAATGAATGCAATTACGAAAATTGCCATAAAATTAAAGAAGGGGCTGTAAGGACCGCTGTTTTTGATGAATACAAGGGGAACGTTCAATATGGCAGCCATAAGCGTAAATGGGAAAACTATATTACTGCTTAAATGAACCGTGGCCTGCCATTTAATTCTGAACGGCATATCCGATTTCCATACGGCCGGAAGAATTTTCTTCATTGTTTCAATGTGCCCCTTGGTCCAGCGGAACTGCTGAGCTTTAAGGGCGTTAATTTCGTGAGGAAGTTCCGAAGGGGTGGTTTCATCCCTTAAGTAGATAAACTTCCATCCTTTCAGCTGAGCGCGGTAGCTTAAATCGAGATCTTCCGCAAGAGTATCGGAATGCCAGTTGCCTGCATCGAAAATACATTCTTTTCTCCAAACGCCGCCGGTTCCGTTAAAGTTGATAAAGAAACCTGCTTTATTGCGCACCGACTGCTCAATTACAAAGTGGCCGTTAAGGGCAAGAGCCTGAATTTTGGTAAGTATCGAGTAATCCTCGTTCATATGTTCCCAGCGGGTCTGCACAAGACCTACTTCTTCGCTGTGGAAATATTTTAAAGTCTTCTTAAGAAAATCGGGACGGGGAATAAAATCGGCATCGAATATTGCTACGTACTTGCCTTTAGCGGTTTTAAGCCCTTCTTTAAGAGCGCCCGCTTTAAAGCCTTCCCTGTTGGTTCTGTGCAGATGCTGAATATCGAAGCCTTCGGCTTTCTTATCTGCGACAATTTTAGCTACAATATCAACTGTTTCGTCGGTCGAATCGTCGAGCACCTGAATTTCGAGTTTATCTTTGGGATAATCGATATTGCAGATAGCGTTAATTAATCTTTCAGCAACATACATTTCGTTGTACATAGGAAGCTGAATTGTAATTAAATCGTCCGTACCGAACGATTCATTCTTTTTCGGAGTCTGCTTTGCATATTTTCTATGGTAGAAAAGCATAACAAAGCCGTGAATACCGAATAAAAGAAGTATTATAAGGGAAAAGATGTAAGCAAACAATACTATTTGATCTAAAACCATTTTTATGACCTATTATTTTATTACCAATTTGAAACGACCCCCAAAAGGATATCTTCGGCAACCAGTTTAGTGGCTTCGGTAATGGCGTCCTGCCTTGACTGCTGAATATTACCCGAATCGGTGGCGTAATCTTTATAATTAGAAAAAGTTTTTTCGAAAATCACTTTTTTATTCACTAAATCCCTGAAAGTTACTTTAACATTGATAGCGAAGCGGTTTGTTTTAATCTGTTCGCCTCCGCTAATCTGCTGGGGGGAATCGGTAGCCGAAACAATCACCCCTTCAACAATGCAGTTAGCGTTCGCTTTGTCGGTAACCTGCAGTGAATTATCTTCAATAAATTTTTGTGTAAGAACGTTTGTAAGGTCTTCTTTCAATCTGAAAATACCGGAACCGCTTCTGTCTTCTAATATCGGTATAGCCACAGTTTTAAGATGAGGAGGAATAGAGGCGCCGGTAAAAGAATAATTACAACCTGTAAAATTAATTAGGAGCGCAAAAAGAAACAAAATTGTAAGATTAATTTTAAATTTAATCAATTCCATATTCCTCAATTTTCCGATACAATGTCCGCTCGCTAATATTAAGCAAACCGGCAGCCTTTCTTTTGTTGTTCTTTGTATACTTTAAAGCCTTAATAATTGCTTCTTTTTCAACTTTTTCAAGGGGAATAATCTCTGTTACGCTTAAGTTATCGTCTGTCCCGTTATGAGATTCAAATTTATCGTTTTTCTGTTGAAATGCCTGCTTAAGCTCAATTAAATCTTTCTTAATTTCTATTAATGCACGGTAAATCATCTCCCTGTCAAGCGATTCGGGGGATTTATTAAGATGAATTGGAAGATTTCTTGTTTCCTCTTCAATCTTCAAATCGGCCATTAAAGGAAGAAAAGCATCGGCTGTAAGAACACCATCCTTATTAAGGGCAATTGCTGTTTCCAGAATATTCTTCAGTTCCCTGATATTGCCGGGCCAATCGTAATTTGTAAGTATTTCATAAGCATCAATTGAAATCTGCGGAATTGGAATATTGTTATCGGCGCAAAACGATTTAACAAAATGATTGATAAGCTCGTTTATGTCTTCCCTTCTATCGCGCAGAGGAGGAATTGTTAAAGTAACCGCCTTAAGACGGAAGAACAGGTCGCTGCGGAAACGCTTTGCCTCAACTTCCCTCTGCAGGTCTTTATTGGATGCCGCAATAACCCTTATATCAACCTTGGTAACCGTTTCGCTTCCTAAGCGCATAAATTCCTTAGTCTCAAGAGCGCGGAGGAATTTAACCTGTGTAGTAAGGGGCATTTCTCCAATTTCATCCAGAAAGAGCGTGCCTCCGTCTGCAATTTCGAAATACCCTTTGCGGTCGTCTACTGCCCCTGTAAAAGAACCTTTTTTATGACCGAACAATTCGCTTTCAAGAATACCTTCGGGAATAGCGCCGCAGTTAACCCCAACAAGTTTTTTTGAGGCGCGGCCGCTGAAACCATGAATTGCGCGCGCAAATACCTCCTTGCCTGTTCCGCTCTCTCCATTAATTAAAACGGATATGTCGGAGCCTGCAATCTGCATGGTAATATCGACCAGATCCTTAATCTGCTTCGACTTGCCTATTATCCCGAATTTCTTCTGAAATTCCTCTATTGTCATAATAATTATACTTTCCCCCATAAAAAACACTCTTTAAACGGAAGTTTATTCCGCCAAATAGCTAGGCAGGGGAATTTTGATAAATCCTTTATATCTAAACCATACAAGATAATAATTTTATTTAAATGATAAACGCGCGGAGCAGAATTAAATTTCGAGAGTCATTCCATCGAAAGCGACAGTAAAGTATTTTTTTAGCTTTTTATCGAGTGAGTTAAGCCAGTTAACCGTCCTGTTTTCATCGTCAATATGATTCAAAATAATCTTTTCGGGTTCGTACTTAACAAGCATCTGAAGAAATTTTTCGTGCGGAATGTGGGTTGTTTCGGCTATTATAAAATCGGCCTTTTCATCAAACAGCAGTAAGTCGCTGCTGCCTCCTACATCGGCGGTATAAAAAATATTCTTATCCCCCGCCGAAAAGAGGAAACTGTATGAAAGGAAGTTTTCTTCGGGTACATAATCTACATTATATTTGTTATTTATATGACTGTTGCGGACCCCCCTGAACTGCATCCCGCCGGCAAGACTTACGGTTTCCCCCTCATTAATTCCATTAATTATTAATTTGAAAGGCAAGCCTTCTTTGAAGATGAAAAATGAATTTAAAATAACGTTTAATGTATTTTCCAGATTAGCGGGTACAAATAATTGAAGGTCATCTTTTCTGCCGTAAAGTTTCATCTGGGTAATCAAGCCGGGCAAACCCGCCAGATGGTCTGCATGGAAATGCGAGATTACAACAGCTCCAATCCTATCAAAAGGAATATCAAGCTGAAGAAGCTGTTTAGAAATCCCCTCGCCGCAATCGATTAGAATAAAGGATTTATCATCTCCCAAAAGGAGGGAGGAATTTTCACGGGTAAGCGAGGCTTTACCCGATCCGGTTCCGGCAAATATAATCTTCACCTTACACCCTATTTAGTAACCGGCACAACGCGCCCTTTAAGATGATATTTTTTATCAATGTGAAGAAGAATAGCATCGGCTTCCTTCTCCGAAGCGAACCTGCCTGCAAGAACCACATTTAATATTGAACCGCCCACTTCTTTATTGATAATCTCCGATTTGTATCCGTCTTTTTCCAGATTATTTACAAGCTGCTGTGCATTCTGGATATTTAAGAATGCGCCTGCCTGCACGGTAAATTTCACTTCTTCCGTTTTTTCAGGAATTGTTTTAATTGGTTTATCTTTCGGCACTTTTGCTTTATTCTCTTCACCGTCTAACTCTTCCGGTATTGTCCTATCGGCCGCCTGGATGTATGGCGATGAAGGATACTCCGCCTTCAACCGGCTTAATGTTTCCTCTGCTTTTTTATACAATCCTATTGAATAGTAATAGGAGAAAATTCTGTAAAGCGCTGCATCGGCAAATGTATTCTTTGGATATTTTTCGTAAATGGTTTTATAAATTTGAAGAGCTTCATCTCCCCCCGTTTTCAATACAGCATCCAGAAACATTACCGAAGGGCTTTCGGGGTATTTATTCTTTAACGCCTTCAAAGCCTCTCCGGCACCGGCAATATTTCCCTTTTCAATATTCTTCAGCTGTTCAATCACTTCCTTATCCTGCCCCTTAACAGCAACCGGCAACAGGAGAGCAGCTAAAAACAAAGCTGACAAGTATTTAATATAACTTTTCATATTAAACCATTTTTTTATTTACGTTCAACTCATCCCCCGCCGCTATTAACTTCCCGCCATCAATTTCATCCTGCCGGCACCCCCTTCTCTTATTTTTAAGAGAAGGGGGACGGGGGGTTGAGTTTCTCAACAATCTTAATTTTTACTCTTCAATCTTTCCAAACAGTGTGGCCGAGGTTGCTTTGGTGATTGTTATCTTTACATAATCGCCAATGCTTATGCCTTCTTTCGCCTCAAAAACGGCAACCTTGTTTGTGTCTGTTCTGCCTGAAAAGAACTTGTCGCTTTTTTTGCTGAATCCTTCAACAAGAACGGTTTCCTGTTTGCCTATAAGTTCCTGATTTATTTCATACGAGATTGTCTGCTGAAGATCGATAATTTCGTTCAGGCGTTTCAATTTCTCATCTTCGGGAACGTCGTCTTTCATATTGTAGGCTTTCGTTCCTTCGCGCGGGGAATACTTGAACATAAAAGCACCGTCGTAGCGCACCTTTCTCATAATATCCAAAGTCATCAAATGGTCTTCGTATGTTTCCGAAGGGAACCCGGCAATAATATCGGTAGAAAAGCTTATGCCGGGAATTAGCTTTCGTGCCTTATCTATTATATTAAGATAATGTTCTCGCGTATAAGTCCTGTTCATCGCCTCGAGAACCCGGTTGGAACCGGACTGAACCGGCAGGTGAATATAATTGCATATATTATCGTAACGCGCAATTGTCTCAAGCAGTTTATCCGATAAATCCTGCGGGTGCGAAGTTGTAAACCTTATTCTCATTGCCGGTGCGGCTAATGCGCATGCTTCAAGCAGGTCGGCAAAATCTTTTCCGTTATCTTCGTACGAGTTAACATTCTGCCCGAGCAGGGTTACCTCCCTGAAATTCCTTTCGGCAAGATGCCTTACTTCACCGGCAATCGAATCGAGACTGCGGCTTCTTTCCCTTCCGCGCGTATAAGGCACAATACAATAAGTGCAGAACTTGTCGCACCCGCGCATTACGCTTATCCATGCCGCAAGTTTATCTTCCCTGTAAGGGGCAATGTCTTCATAAGTCTCGGTTCTCGAAAGTTTAACTCCAATCCCCTTTTCCCCTCCGAAAGCGCCGTCAATAAATTCCGGCAGGCGGCGGTATTCATCGGGCCCTACAACCAGGTCTACCATCTTCTTATTTTCAATTAAATCGCTTCTTAGGCGTTCCGCCATACAGCCCAAAATTCCTATAACCGTCTCGGGATTATCATCCTTATACTTCTTTATATTCCCCAGCCGTCCGTGAATTCTTTGCTCGGCGTTATCCCTTACACTGCAGGTATTAAGAAGAATTACATTGGCGTCTTCAATCTCCTTTGTTATCTCGTATCCTTTATTTTTAAGAATCCCCATTACCAGTTCGGTATCGGCAAAGTTCATCTGGCAGCCGTAAGTTTCTATATAAACGTTGTTTTTACTCATTTTTAAGCTTCTTTCTTGGAATATTGTTTCTAAAAAAATTTTTTGAAACATATCATTTATCGGGCTGAATTACAAGTGCATATCCAAACGCGATTATGCGGATATGATATTTAGTGCCTGCCCCCTATACCTCAAAAATCCTTTGTTTTTGCATTATATGGGCAATATTTCAATTTATTAATATCTTAGATTTTAAGTTTTACAATGTCTATATTTACACTCCTTTTATAGAGGTTTAAATGGAAATCATAGAAAAGTTAAGAGAAGTAAAAGAAAAATTCGATAAGATAGAGGCACAGCTCTCTAATCCTGAGATTGTCTCCAATCAGCAGAAAATGATAAGCCTAAGCAAGGAAAGAAGCGAACTGGCAGATATCGTTGAAGCTTATAATGAATATGATTCGGTTATGAAGAACATTGACGGGAATAATCATATTATAGATGCCAACGAGGATAAAGAACTTGTTACCATGGCCGAAATGGAGCTTGACGATTTAAAGGAAAGAAAAACCGAGCTTGAAGAAAAAATAAAGGTATTGCTCATTCCGAGGGATCCGGATGACGATAAGAACGTTATCGTGGAAATACGCGCCGGAACCGGAGGGGATGAAGCAGGGCTCTTTGCATCCGATTTATTCAGGATGTACAGCCGCTACGCCGAAAAAAGAGGATGGAAAAACGAACTCATCGAAATTAACGAATCGGGGGGCCTTGGGGGACTTAAAGAAGTCGTATTCAGCCTTTCGGGGGAAAGCGTTTACGGCGACATGAAATTCGAAAGCGGAGTTCACCGTGTGCAGAGAGTACCCCTTACCGAAGGAAGCGGCAGAGTGCATACTTCAGCCGCTTCAGTTGTTATTCTGCCCGAAGTTGAAGACGTTGAAGTTGATATTGACCAAAACGACCTGCGAATAGACGTTTTCAGAAGCGGCGGCGCCGGCGGACAGAACGTTAACAAGGTTGAAACTGCAATCCGTATTACACATATTCCTACGGGCATTGTAGTTCAGTGCCAGGATGAACGCTCCCAGCTTAAAAACAGGCAGAAAGCTATGAAAGTGCTTAAAGCCCGCCTGCGCGATATTAAAATGCAGGAACAGAACAGCGAAATTGCCGCTCAGAGAAAATCGATGGTTAAAAAAGGGGATAGAAGCGATAAGATTAGGACTTACAACTTTCCTCAGAACAGGGTTACAGACCACCGCATTGACCTTACAATTTATAACCTTGCCAATATTATGGAAGGGGATTTGGATAATTTGATTGAGCAGATGAAAATTGCAGACAGGACTGAAAAATTAAAAGCGGGTTGATTACCCGCTTAATTTTTTCTGTTCGATGTGTTTGTTTATTTCTATAAGCTCAGGCCGTAATTGAAAAAGCTTTAACACTTCTTCCCAGTAGAATATTTCCCCTTCTTTATAAAGAGACTTATAAATTTCAGTTATCAGATTAAAGTCCTCATCCGTATCAAGAGTCCAGCGGTGGAATGAATAATCTGTTCCATTCACGTAACTCTTAAGTGAAAACGCTTCGGGATGCTGATAAATATAAGGGGTTACATGCTCAAGCTCGTACTGCTTTCCGGCATTGTTAAATGCTTTTTCCAGGGCTTTAAATGAAAATATTTCCGCATCCAGCCCGCGCGGGAATGTCCTTTCAATTGAATTGCTCAAATAGTCCACGCCGCTTTGCTTGTACATACTAATCATATCGTCAATAAGCGCCGGGTCTATAACCGGGCAGTCCGATGTTATTCTTATTACCGTTCCGGCTCCGGACTTCTTTGCCGCATTGTAATAACGTGAAAGAACGTTATCGGAACTTCCCCTGTAAAATTTAATATCATTCTCAATGCAGAATTTTTCAACCGCGTCGTCATCACTAAGGTCCGTTGTGGCAATTATAATTTCATCTATCAGCTTTGAATGCTTAAGCCTTTCTATAACATGCCACAAAACAGGCCTGCCCGCAAGCTCCTTAAAGATTTTATTGGGCAGACGAGTTGAACCGGTGCGCGCCTGAATTATTGCTTTTATTTTATTTTCCGTCATAGAATAAATTTATCTTTATTCAACATCATCAAGTTTAAGGGGAGTGCCTTTTTTAATTTCTTTTTTCGCCTTTTTGCCCAGCACCGCATTAATTAATTTTGGGGGCAGACCGAATGCCGGCCTTATTGACCTTACATTCTCTAGGGTAAATATTTCCCCCTGCTTAACATCTTTAACAACAAAAAGTGAACGGGCAAACTGCCTGCTCTTTTTTGTCTTTTCGTTAAGTTCAAGACCGGCTCTGCCCAATGCCTTTTCAACTTCGCGCACCGATTTTACCATTTCGCCAAACTCGGCCGGATTAAGTGAGAATGAGGAATCGGGTCCTCCAAGCGAACGGTCGAGTATTAAATGTTTTTCAATTACCTTTGCGCCCAATGCTATTGATGCCGCCGGCACCGAAATGCCCATTGAATGATCCGATAATCCCGTAATACAGCCGAATTTATTCTTTAAATAGGGTATGGCGTTTAAATTCATATCCTCAAACGGAGCGGGATATTCCGAAGTGCATTTAAGAAGAATCACCTGTTCATTATTCATTCTTCTGCATGCATCCACAGCTTCACCTATTTCCACCTCTTCTGCAATTCCTGTGGAAATAATTACCGGCTTCTCTTTTGATGCAATGTATTCGATTAATGGTATATCGGTAATCTCGAAAGAAGCTACTTTATATGCGGGTACATTCATCTTTTCAAGAAAATCTACCGCGGTTTTATCGAACGGGGATGAAAAACAAATCAGCCCCAGGCTTTCGGCTATTTCCTTAAGCTTAGGCTGCCATTCCCATGGGGTGTATGCCTGCTGATATAATTTATATAAGGTTGTCCCATCCCAAATTGTACCCTGCTTAATCTGGAAATATTCATTGTCGCAGTCGAGTGTTATGGTATCGGCAGTGTAGGTCTGCAGTTTAACTGCGTCGGCGCCTGCCTCTTTTGCCGCTTCAATAGTTTTAACCGCAATATCATAATTCTGATTATGGTTTGCCGAAAGCTCGGCAATAATAAAAGCGGAATTCCCTTCCGATATTTCCCTGCTGCCTATTGTAATCTTCATCTTAATAAAATATATAAATAATAAGGGTCACCATCAATCAGTTGTTCGCCGGCAGGCTTAAAGCCCGCGCGTGCAAAACCGCTTACCGAAGGAAGGTTTTCTTTTTTTATAAACGCGTCTATTCTTTTAATTTCCGCAAATCTGCCGAACACTTCTCCGCATGAAAGGGTGAGCATACGGTGTGCAAGCCCCTTTCCCCTGAATTCACCAGCTATGCTTATGCTTATTACCGCAATATCATCATCAATATTAAAGCGCACCTGCCCGGCAAATTCGTTCTTATCTGTAAAATATAGATGGAACAGATAATTACTCTCCTTAATTTTTCTGCCGAACCATTCGATATGCTCCTGCCAGCCGATGCTGTTCCGGTTTATCGAATTCATTCTCACGACGGGATCGTTGGAAAGGTCGAATACAAGTTTCGCGTCCTCTTCGCGGGCACTCCTGAAATGCAAAGGCAGTTCAACGGTTCCTTTCAGCAGCGATGCAATCCTTACGGCCCCCTCCCCGTCAATTGTGTTTATGCCCAGCCGGTTAAGGTTTTCTCTTTTAACCTGATTGTTAAGCCCTGCAATAAGGCTCCCTATCCTATCCAGCAGATTTGGATCGTTATAATAAAGCTCTTCTTCAATAAAACCGCTTTTAACCCATTGCTGCATGTTTTTAATCTGGTTATCGGCAACGGCTACGGCTATTGAGGGAAGCCCCGTTCTTGCAAGCTCATATATTGTCTGTC
>DAHYUM010000053.1 GCA_027398005.1 bacterium | reverse complement strand
GGCCTGGCTATCGGTAACAACAAGTTTAGGGGGTGCGTTTAATTTTGAAAGCGCGGCCCTAAGCTCCTTATCCTTTGCCACCATAACAATCGAATCTTCGTCGAGCGATTCCCTTATAGTCTGCACCTGAGGCATAATAAGCCTTCCTTTGGGGGCTCCCAGGTCGATTGGGACCACCAGCACAATTATATCGTGCTGTTTAATAAGGTCTCCTACAAGCGGGGGTTCCGGCTCATCGGGTATCAGTTTTGATACTTTTTCCTTTAACTCGTAAATGCCTTTATCCTCGGTGCATGAAGTGGCATGGAATTTAATTTTATGGAAATTAAGTTCTTCCAAAAGGGTATTATTAATCCCCAGGTCGGTTTTATTTATAGCGGCAATAAAAGGGATTCCCATAGTCTTAAGGTGTTCTAATAAATCCCTTTCTTTATCATCAAGAGTATATCGGCCGTCGAGCACAACAATTGCATAGTCGGCTTCCGAAATGGCCTTCATAGTCTTGCTTATTCGTTTTTCCCCCAATTCGCCAATATCGTCAATTCCTGCGGTATCTATTAGTACAACGGGCCCGAAAGGGAGGAGCTCCATCGATTTTTTAACCGGGTCAGTAGTGGTGCCCGGCGTATCGCTTACAATTGAAAGATCCTGCCCTATAAACCTGTTAACTAGTGAAGATTTGCCGGCGTTTCGCCTGCCTATGAATACAATATGTTTTCTTTCGGATTGAGCTACTTTATTCAATTTTTACACCCATTTCTTTCGATAAGATTAAGAGTAATTCCTTTTCATCCAGCAGTTTGCTTTTAATTAATGCCTTAACAAAAGGCATATTGTTTTCGTGCGCGTATTTAACCAGGTCCGATATTGCATCGTACCCGAATGTAGTAATAAGCGAAGCGGCGATGGCCGAAGAACTTATAAGGTTTTGGCGGCATCTGTCCGCATCGGCTTTAATTCCTTCAATGCAGTTTTTGGCAAGGTTGTAATTAGAATCCCTTAAGAGGGAGAATGATTTTAAGAATACATGCCCCAGAAGGGGAAGGAAAGCATTCAGCTCAAGGTTGCCGCTCCCTGCCAGGTTTGTAATTATTACATCGTGCCCTTTAATCAGCTCTGATATTTGTATTGCGCTTTCGGGTATAACTGGATTAACCTTGCCCGGCATAATGCTCGAGCCCGCCTGCATAGGAGGGAGTGATATTTCGCCAATACCCCCCATAGGCCCGCTTGAAAGGAAACGGAGGTCGTTGGAGATTTTAATTATGGTAACGGCGCCTGCTTTTAAAATTCCGTGAACCTCTACGAACACATCAAGATTTTGAGTTGCGTCTATAAGGTCTTCGTTTTTGGCGATTGGCAGTTTGGTAATCTTTTTAAGAACGCTGTTAACATTAAGCACATATTCCCTTGTAGCCGAAACCGAGTTGCCTACGGCGGTGCCTCCCATATTGACCGAACGGAGCCTTTCTTCGGCATTGTACAGGCGCCACCTGTCCCTCGCTACAGCCTGTGCGTAGGAGCCGAATTCCTGCCCGAGTGTAATAGGCACCGCATCCTGAAACTGGGTGCGCCCCAGTTTAAGCACGTTCCTGAATTCATTCTCCTTCTTCTGTAATGCGTTCTGAAGCGCGGCAAACGATTCAGACAGCTCCCTTATAAGGTAAATTGAGGCAATCTTAAGCGCTGTAGGGAATGTATCGTTTGTGGATTGGCTTAGGTTCACGTCATCAAGGGGATGGAGGTAAGCATAATCCCCCGCTTCTTTTCCCATCAGTTTAAGCCCTTCGTTTGCAATCACTTCATTAATATTCATATTGAGGGAAGTTCCCGCGCCCCCCTGATAAGGATCGACAATGATTTTCTTATAAATGGAATCGGATTTGCCTGAAATGGCATCATCGGTTTCTTCAATCAGCTTTTCAGCAGCTTCGTGAATGGCATCGAATTTCTCCTTAAAGAGGAGTCCGCACTTATAATTAGTTTCTGCGGCGGCAAGTTTAACCTGCAGAAAGGCTTTAATCATATAAGGATGGTTGAATTCCGATGAGACGGGAAAATTTTTAACGCTTCTTAAAGTATGTATTCCGTAGAGTGCATCATCCGGAATTTCCATTTCGCCTAATGAGTCTTTTTCAATTCTCATATTTACCCAAAGATTTATACAGGAAATATATTAAAATTAAGAAGAAAATAAGGAGAGTAATTTAAAATAAAAAACCCCCGTTATTCACGGGGGTTTGTTGAAACTGTATTAAAACCGGAATTACTTCATTAATAACATTTTGTTTGTCATTCTGAAGCTTCCTGCTTCTATTCTGTAGAAGTAAACGCCCGAAGCGAGGTTTGTAGCGTTGAATGTAACAACGTGCGAACCAGCGCTCATCTGACCGTCAACCAATGTTGTAATTTCTTTACCGATTGCATCGTAGATTGTTAATTTAACCTTAGCTTCTTTCGGTAAATTGAATTTAATGTTGGTTGTCGGGTTGAATGGGTTAGGATAGTTCTGGAATAATGTATACTGGGTAGGAACTTCGTTTGATTCCTGAATTTCGGTAGGTGTACCGCCAAGCTGTCTGTAGCATTCATTCAACAGATAGATTGTGAATTTAGGATTGTGCAAACCGTAGCTCTTATCTTCCATTAACTGATAAAGATCGAACAGAACCTGTTTCTGTGTGGTTGTCCATGCAGATGTAGGAACTGTGCTCAGGAGAGCAGAACCAGGAGTTTTGCCTGCAGGTAACAGAGCAAAAATCTTGTTTACGTAACCCTGAACTTCAGTCTGGAATCCTTCAACAATGCCGTTTCCGTCAAAGTCGCCCTGAATGTTGCCGCTTCCGTTGATGTAGAATTTAACATCAGCGAAAGAACCGCCTAATGAATAGCCGTGGCACTGAGCGCATGCAGTCATGTTGCTTTCGCCGTCAGGCGCTGTCATGCTGAATGTATGGTTACCCATTAATTTCGGACGGCCGTTTGTACCGTTATCGGTAGCTGCCATATGGCAGGTAACGCATGCATCAGAGATAATCTGATTATGTTTCGACTGCGGGAAGGTCTTTCCGAATGTATAGAAGTTTGTACCGTAGTAAACTTCTGTTGTTGGCGAATGGTGAGGACCAAAGCGAACATATGATGTTAATGCAACATAAGCATCGTTAGCAATAACTCTTGCATGGTGGCAGTTCATACAAACTCTGCCTAATCCGCCTGTTGTAATAGGTGTTGTGCCGTCTGTAGCATTGGCTGTAACGGTTCTCAACTGGTAGATATTGCCATTATCGTGAGGATCGTGGCAAGCCTGGCAGTTGATTTTGCTGTTTGTAAGATCGAAATAAGGATCTGTTGTAGGTGTACCGTCCATAACCTGAGCAAAACCTTTACCTGTATGGCAAGGTACGCAGTCAGCGCGGCCGGCTTCGTTTACAGTCTGAATTCCGTGTTTCGAAACTGCGAACTGTTCGCCTTTAATATGATGGCTGGCATCATCGTGGCACTGGTTACAAACTGCTTCGTCCCAGCTGGCTTCCATTCTTGAATTAGAAACAGTGCCTAAGTGGGCAGCGCCCGGACCGTGGCATGATTCGCACTGAATGTTGGCTCTTAACATAGCATCAGGATATGCAGCAACTGTAGCATCATATGTGCCGGGTGCTAATGTTGCAGGGAATACGAATGTGAAATCGTCGAAACCGTTGTTAACGGCTGTAGGATTCTTATCGTAACCTGTTGTATGGCACGAAAGACAGCTTGGGCCGTAATGGTTGCTTAATGAACCATCGAGACCTCTTTTAAGCATAGAAGAGTGTCCTGTAGTCTGCCATTCAGAATAGATTGAAGGGTGGCAGCTGTTACAGTTAACGCCGTTATTGGCTTTGTTATCAACACCAAGATATGTAGAAGAGTTGAATGTTAATGAAGCTGTGTAGGAACCATCGGTAACTTTAATATTGAAAGTACCGAGAACGTCGGGTGTAAATGTGAAGATATAAGTTGAATCATCAAGCTTTAAGCTTGGGCCGAAAATTGCAGCAGCTCCGCCCGAGCCGTAAGGTACAGAAACTGTTCCCATTTTAGGAGCAACAAGCTTATACCCAATTGAAGAAACCTTAACATAGGTTCTTGTTCCCAAGCCTACGTTCAAAAGGCCTGAGTAACCGTATTTGAAAATTGTGCCAGTATCTACAGCAGTAGAATTTTTAACCAACGCCGGTGAAACTCCATAAGGGTCCATCGTTATTGATGTAGTTTGGGCACATGTCAAGCCGGCATACACTAAGAAGATAGCGAGTAATAGAGTAAATTTACGGACCATAAAAGCCCTCCATGTTTAAGTTAAGTGAATTAATGTATTAAGTAAGTAAGAACAAAGATTCTTCTTCACAGAAAATATAAAAAGAAATATTTAGATAATAAAGTCTTTTGGTCGAAAATAATTATTTTTTTTCTGCCGAAAAACCTTCGTATTTTAGGGACTGAAATACCCTATTATATTGTCGGAAATTTTAAATCGGAGTTTAAATGCTTATTTACAACACAATGAGCCGAAAAAAAGAGAATTTTGAGCCTTTTAAGGGAAATAACGTGAATATGTACGTGTGCGGACCTACCGTATACGACTTTTTCCACATTGGCAACGGGCGCACTTTTGTTATGGCCGATATAATTAGAAGATACCTCGAATTCAGGAAATTCAAGGTTAATTACGTTATGAACCTTACCGATGTTGACGACAAGATTATTAGAAAGGCGAATGAGGAAAACACCGATTCAAAGTCGGTAGCCGAAAGATATATAAGCGCCTTCTTTGAGGATATAAAGAAACTGAAAATAAGGCAGGCCGATATAAGCCCTAAAGCTACCGAGCATATGCCGGAGATTATAAACCTGATTAAAAAAATTGAAGAGAAGGGATACGCTTATAACGTAGAAGGGAACGTATTCTACGATGTAAAGAAGTTCGATAATTACGGAAAGCTGAGCGGAAAGAACCTTGATGAACTTGAAGCGGGGGCGCGCGTTGAAATAAACGAGGAGAAAAAGAACCCGCTCGATTTTTCACTCTGGAAAAAAGCCAAAGAGGGGGAGCCGTTCTGGGTAAGCCCATGGGGCAACGGAAGGCCCGGCTGGCATATTGAATGCTCTGCAATGAGTCAGAAACACCTTGGCGAAACAATAGATATACACGGCGGGGGGAGCGACCTTATATTCCCGCATCACGAAAATGAGATAGCCCAGAGCGAAGCCGCTACAGGGCATAAGTTTGTAAAATACTGGATACATTTCGGGTTCCTCAACTTCCAGAACGAGAAAATGTCCAAATCGCTTGGCAACTTTTTTACCGTGCGCGATGTTGTTAAAAAATTCCCTGCAGAAGTTATAAGGTTTTATTTCTGCCAGGCGCATTACGCGGCACAGCTCAATTTCAGCGATGAACTGCTCCAGTCGGCACAGAGCGGACTTGAAAAGATTCAGCTCTTGTACGATAAATGCAAGGCGGAAGAATCAAAGGGGGAAAAAGGGAAAGAGGATTTTGATTTCGCACCTTATTATAAAGAGTTCGAAGATGCAATGGATGACGATTTTAATACGCCTCAGGCAGTAGCCGCCATATTCAACTTTGTTAAAGGGGTTAATAAAAAGACGGCTGAAGATAAAGAGGTTGGAGCCTATTTTTATTCTGAAGCGAAGAAATTCCTTGAGCTTACGGCATCGGGCGTGCTGGGTATTATAAAAGAAGAAAGCGGCGCCGCCAATGCCGAATTGGAAAACAATTTAGTAAATTTATTGATAGATTTGAGAAAAGAATTAAAGCTGCAGAAGAATTATAAAATGGCCGATGAAATAAGGGATAAACTCCATCAGATGGGCATTCAGCTTGAAGACAGCAAAACTGGAACGACATTCAGAAAAATATTAGGCAATTGAAAATAATATTGAGGTCTAAATGAAAACTGCAAAATATGTATTGATGGCGCTTATGCTTTGTTCACCCCTATTTGCGCAGGGAACCAGCGGTTCCGACGCAAAATATGAGTACCGCACACTTATCGATTTTCCTACGGCTGGAATTCTGCAGAAAGGGCAATCGGCAGTTTCATTAAACCTTCTTCCTTTCGGCTCCGTTATGGCTAAGGTTGAAGTGGGAGTATTCGAAAATTTCAGCTTCGGCGTTTCGTACGGGGGAGAGAATGTTATTGGCACCGGAAACATAAACTGGTATAAACTGCCAGGGGTAAATGTAAAACTTAGGGTGCTCGACGAGACATTCGCTGTACCGGCAATTTCAATCGGATTCGATTCGCAGGGCAAAGGAAGATATTTGAACGAACTGGACCGTTACGAAATTAAATCCCCCGGTTTCTATGCCGCAGTATCAAAGAATTTTGAAGTGCTCGGTTATCTTGGCCTGCACGGTGTAATTAATTACTCGCTCGAAAGGAATGACGGGGATAAAGACCTTAATTTAGCATTCGGTGTTGAAAAGACTCTTGGCAGCAGGGTGTCTTTCATTCTTGAATATAATGTTGCTTTCAACGATAATACGGCAAGGGCAATAGGCAACGGCTCCGGTTATCTTAGCATGGGAATCCGCTATTCGGTAGGAGAAGGCTTTACCATTGGCGCCGACCTGAGGGATCTTCTTGATAATAAGAGAATATCGGGGAATGCCGCCGACAGAGGCCTTTTTGTTGAATATGTAAAGTCGATTTTCTAAAAAAATAGTACATATTGTAGCTTTTTTTGAACAAATCGTATACTATTCTATACACACCTCATTTTTACACTTCCATTTGTATTGAAATTTATTACATTTAACAAGGCATAATATTTGCATCATTTTAGAGAGAAAATCTAACAGGTGGCATTATGAAACGGTTAAGCGCATTCATTTTTTTAATAGCAGTTTCGGTATTCTTTACCGGCTGTTATACACAATTTGTTATTCCCGACAGGAATTATGACGAAGGTCGGTATGCCGAAAGGGAATACAACGATCAGCAGAATTATAATCAGTACGATTCGACTGACGGAGGCTACAGATATTATGATGATAACGGATTCTATAATTTCCATTATTACAGCCCTCTATTCAGCCGTTATTACTGGGGATATTTCCCGGGCAGAATAAGCTTTTACGATTACGGCAACTGGATGGATAACTATTGGGGTTATGCAGGATGGACGGCTTCCCCATTTATGTTTGATTTCTACATGAGAGGAAGCTACCCATGGTCTTATTACGACTGGCCTTTCTACTATCCATCATATTATTCCCCCTACGGTTACGGATATGGTTATGGTTATAACAATTTCTGGCATAACGGATATAACGGATGGTGGAATAACCAGGGAGGAGTTTACGGACTGAATAAATACACAAAGGAAAGGAATAATGACGGAGGACGTCTCGGTTTCAGGGGCGGAATTAACGACAGGAATACCTACGCAAGGCCTTATGTTACACAGGGGAGCACCTCAAACGGAGTAACCAGCAACGGGCGCACAGGCACCTACCTTGGCAAGGACGCAGGAAGGACAACAACCGGTAGCAGAACAACGGCCACAAGAAGCAGGAACAGCGAGAAGATTTTCAGGGATTACGGAAACAGCAGCGGAAGAACAAGAAGCAGCCAGGGAATTTCAACACCTCGCCAGCTGAGAGAATATACATTGCCGCAGACGGGGAATAATTCTTCCTATGGAAGATCGAGAACGACCACAAATTATTCGGGTGATAGGGGAAGTTCCTATTCGGCTCCGCCTACGCGCAGTTCCTACGGCTCATATAATTCATCCTCTTCAGGAGGAAATTATTCAAGCGGAAGTTCTTCAAGCGGAAGTTCTTCTTCAGGCAGTTCAAGTTCAGGTTCCAGAGGCAGCAATGAAGGCGGCAGAGGCAGAGGCCGCTAGTTATCACAACTTATTGAAATTATTAATGTGAGGATGATATGAAATTTAGAATTTTAGTAATGGCGACGGCTTTCTTATCCGCTGTCTCTTTATACGCACAGACATCGAATGATGCATTAAGGCTCAGCGATCCGGGGAACCTTTCGAGCGCAAGGGCTTTAGGTATGGGTAATTCACTTTCGAGCGCGGGGAACGATTTCTCTTCAATGTTCCTCAATCCGGCAGGGCTGGCTTTGTTCGATAATTCGGAATTAACCATAAGCGGTTATAATAATAATCTTAAAAATGACGCTACCTATTACGGCAATACATTAAGCAATTCAAAGAATTCCACCGATTTTTCGCAGATTGGGCTCGTTTACAAATTTCCCGTTTCAAGAGGAAGTTTTGTTCTAGGGGTAGGCTATAATAAATCGAAGGATTTTAACCGCATACTCCAGTTCAACGGTTTCAATTTCGGCACCACTTCAATGATTCAGGACCTGACTTCGAAGAACAGCGATTTCGCATACCAGGCCGGAGTAAGCTTTGCGGGCGCCTCGAACGATTCCACTTTAATAAGAGGCAAACTTCAGCAATCGGGTTTAATTGAAAACGACGGCGGTGTAAACAGCTGGTCGGTTGGCTTTGCCACCGAACTGCAGAAGGACCTATTTATAGGGGGCTCGCTTAATATTCTAAACGGAAGCTTTACAAGCAAAAAGAATTATTACGAATCGGACCCTTATAAAAATTATTTCGCTCTCCAGCTCGACCCTACCGATGCCAATACAAAAGGTTTCGATATGTTCTCTTATTATGACCGGATAGCATGGGATATTTCGGGATGGGACGCAAAATTAGGTTTCATCTATAAATTAAAGGATAAGGGAACAATAGGCGCCGCAATAAATTTCCCCCGCTATTTTACAATTAAGGAAGATTATACTCTTTCGTCAATTGGAGATTTTACAACAACACGGTATTTATCGGATGTAGGAAATTCATCGTACGAATATAAAATAAGGACACCGTTTGAATTCTCATTCGGCGGTTCGTACAATCTTGAAGGGCTCTTATTGGCGGCCGACGTTAAATATATTGATTATACACAGATGGAATTTACCGACGGGCTTACATTTGCCGATAGAAGCAACTTAAACGACGGTATTAAAACGGATTACCGCGCGGTTCTTAACTACAATATAGGCGCCGAATATACGGTGCCCAATTTGGGAATGAAGGTGCGCGCCGGATTTATGATGATGAAATCGCCTTATAAAGATGACCCTTCGGAATATGACAAAAAATTCATAACTGCTGGTATAGGCGTTCCTTTCGAACAAATTGAATTAAACGCCGCGCTTGCATACGGATGGTGGAAGGATTACGGATACCAGTATCAAAGCGCCGATACCCCTGTTTATCAGGACCTGAAATCGACTACGGTTATGTTTACGGTAAAATATTTAATATTCTAAATATGAAGTAATTATGAGCCCGGTTATGCCGGGCTCTTCTTTTTGTTGGGTTTTTAGTCGAAGACTAAATATAATTCTAAATCTAAAACATTCTAAAACATACTTGTACGGGAGGACTATTATGTTTAAAAGAATCTGTTTAGCAATTATCTTATCAGCGCCATTATTATTCGGGCAGGTAAACGGCAATGCAGGCGAAGAAGTATTTAAGAGAGGACTCGATTTTTACCTTATTAATGGTTTCGGCGTAGCCTATAATTTCGGAGGGAACGGTTCATGCGGGTTCCGAATAGAAGCCGATTTGGGAGTTAACCTTTCAGACGGGAAATGCGATAATAATACAACCAATACAACCGGACAGATTACAACCGTCGGAGAAAGCAATTCATTTAAGCAGTTTGGAATGCATATATGGCTCTCCCCTCAGGTTATTTTCCCTCTATACAATTCGGAACGGATTTTTATAAGGTGGGGAACCGGCCCTATATTTAAATATTCATATTCAAAAACAGACAACAATTATTCGCAGAACGTTATTTCAAATGGAACGCCATATGCAACAAATAATTCTGCGGGTAACCGGGCTAATAATTATTATCTGGGGGCGGGCGTATTTTTATCGGTTGAAGGAAAGGTTAATAAAATTCTTTCCCTCTTTCTTGAAACCTCTGTACGAGGGGGTAAGGCATGGGAAAACAGTACTATTAACCAGACAAACGGGGACTACAGCGAAATTACAGCCAACAGGTGGTTCCTTTCATTGGAAAATATAAGGATAGGGGCATCAATCTATTTTTAGTGCAAATTAATATATTTTTTATCGGGCATTCCCTTCTCTTTTGGGGTGAATGCCTTTTTATTATACCAAATTCGTCCTATTTTTACGGTAAGAGTTAGGAGGAAACATAGAAGGAATAGTTTTTAAAATAGAAAGCAAAGATTATTATGTAATGAGCGGCGGAAACCTTATAAGGTGCAACCTGCCGGGACGCTTTCAGAAAAAATTCAACCTGAAAAAGGATAAACTGTATAACCTTGATATTGCAGTGGTCGGGGATAAAGTAGAATTTGAAATGAACAGCGATAACACCGGAACAATTGAAAGAATTGAGGATAGAAAAAATTATATATCGAGAAAGGCCCCCCGTATTAAAGGGGCGGGGCAGAGGGGAGAACGTCTTGAGCAGGTTATTGCCTCTAATGTCGATTCTGTTTACGTAGTTTCAAGCACCATAAACCCATCGTTCAATAACAGGTTTATTGACCGGCTGATTGTAGCGGGGGAAAGCGCGGGTGTTAAGGTTAATCTTATAATTAACAAAACAGACCTCGGAATGGATGAAGATATAGATTATTTTGCCGACTTATATTCCTCGCTGGGATATAAAGTTTTTTTAACCTCGGCGCTTAATAAGAAGAGTATTAAGGAGCTGGAAGGGGAAGTAGAGGGTAAAATCAACCTCTTTTTCGGCCAGTCGGGGGTAGGTAAATCGTCTCTGCTCAATCTGCTCTTCCCCGGGTTGAACCATCGAGTAGGAGAAGTAAGCGAATCCACCAGTAAGGGAAAGCATACTACCGTAACAAGCGTAATGAACAAGGTAAAAGGAGAAACGTACATAATAGATACACCGGGCATTAGGGAATTCGATCCATACGGAGTAAAAAAAGAGGATTTGGGGCATTATTTCCCCGAAATTAAGGAGCTGGCAGGAGAGTGCAGGTTCAATACATGCACGCATAACCATGAACCGGGTTGTATGGTAAGAAGCAGTGCCGAAGAGGATAAAATATCCCCCGAAAGGTACCAGAGCTATCTTAATCTTTTGGGTACGATTGAAGAAGGTTTGTTTTTTTGAACGGCTTCAATTTTATCCCCTATCCGGTTAATAAATTCAATAACAATCCCGTCAGGCACACCGTCAAAAAATTTTGAACGGAACCTGAAATCGCACTGCTCGTTAACGTAATCGATAAGATAAAACCCGCCCTCCTCAGAAAGTGTTATCTCGCTCGAAAAATAATCGAGCCTTGCAAGCTTGGAAAGTTTTCTGGTAATTGTGTAAAGATCCTTCAGCTTATACTTTTCAATTTCATCGGGGAACATAATTGTAAAGATGTGGGTATTATCGTCCCACCATGTGGGGACAACTTTACCAAGGAAGAAGAAGACCCTGAACCAGCACCTTCTTGAGTCGAAGTATTGGGGATAAATTTTCTTCTGGACAAGGAACTGGTCGTCAGGATAGATGAGCCGTGTATTATGGATATCCCCGGCATTATGGGCAAAAAGGTTAACCGCCTCGCCGGCCCCCGAATAGTAGGAGGGTTTAACTACAAAGGGCCTTTCAAGTTTCTCAAAATCGGCATCGGCTATATGCAATTCCGGTTTTTTGTCGTACGGTTTAAGAAGTATTGTATAGGGCACCCTGAAGTTATTTTTAAGAAGGATATCGTGCATGGGGGCTTTGGCAATAACCTTGTTAGTAAACTGTGTATAGCGGTTAATAATGTAAGTGCCCTGCCTGAAAAGAATTTTGGGCAGTTCTTCAAACCAGCTATCCTCATCCGAAGCCCTATCCAGCAGAACGCTGAAAGTTAATTCCCTGGAGCGTATTTTATGGTATGTTTCATCCAGGTTATTAAGCGTGATAATATAAGTCCTAAAGCCGCGGGTCTGCAGAATGCTTTCGGCAAGGGAGACCATATCGGTGTCAAATTCCCATTTAAAGGCAATTGCAAGGTCGAAATGTGCCATAGTTCCTGTTTAATTTATAATAATAATGCAATTCTCCGTAAACTATTTCAAAAAATCAATTGTTAAAGGCATATAGCACAAAATGATAATGTGCTTATTTACCTTGTTAATAACGAGTTCAATTGATATTTTTCTATTAAATTTTTTTGAGAATTATGAGACTGCTCCCTCTAATAATAGCATCACTCCTGCTTGTTTCCTGTTCGGCGGATATAGTAAAAGAAAAAGCTCAGCCGGGGAATGATATGACCCGCGCCGACAGCACTTCTAAAGCAATGGACCATTTTATAAACGGACAGATTCTGGATGTTGAGGAAAGGTACGAAGATGCGCTAAAGGAATTTGGCCAGGCCGCCACGTACGATAAAAGCGGCGGTATTTATTACGCCCTTGCGCTTGATTATTACAGGCTAAATAAATTTGCCCTGGCAAAACAGGCGGCTGTAAACGCAATAGCAAAAGATACGGCAAACAGGGAATATGAGTATCTTCTTGCTTCAATTTACGAAGGGGGAAAGGCCCCCGATTCGGCCGCGGTATGCTACGAAAAGATTTTGAAGGAAGACTCGCTCGATTTGAGAGCCAATTTCAGTCTTGCGAACATTTATAAAACTTCGAAGCCTAATAAAGCGCTTGAAATTTATAACAGGCTGCTCCGCATTACAGGGCCAACCCCCGAAGTGCTTTTTGAAATTGCCGGCGTTAATGAACGGCTTGGGAATACCGACGCTACAATAAATACCATTGAAGACCTGCTTAAGCTTAATCCATCGGATGAAATGCTTAAGAAAGTGCTTATAGAGACCTGCATTAAAGCGAAGAAATATGATAAGGCATTAAGTCTGATAGATGAAGAATTAAAGGCATATCCCGAAGACCAGAGCCTTCTGGGGTACAAAGGGGGAATTCTTGCCGAACAGGGGAAATGGGATGCGGCTAAAAACGTTTACCTTGCGATGATGAAAAATCCGGCTATGGACCATGCGACGAAGGTTAAAATAGGGCTTGCATTAATGGCTCAATCTGCATCAGATTCGACCGCTTCGGATGCCGCACTTGCCGTTTTCAGCGCTGCGGATAAGGATACTGCCGACTGGCGGGTGAAACTATATCTGGCCGAAATTAACCTTGCGCGCAAAAATGATTCCCTTGCAGTTAAATATTACGGCGAAGCCTCAAAACTGGCCGACTGGAATGTGGATATTTGGACACAATACGGGGGGCTGTTATTTGACAGCGGTAAATACAAACTGCTAAATGAAGAGATGGGAAAGGCGATTCAGATATTCCCCGATAATTTTGCAATTAATATGCTTTATGGATTATCCTATGCTCAGCTTGAAGAGCATAAAGAAGCCAAGCCATTACTGATAAAGGCCGTAACAATAAACCCGGGGGATGTAATGGCCCTTTCGGCATTAGGGTATACATTAAACCAGCTTAAGGAAGATGACGAAGCTCTAAAATATCTTAACCGGGCGCTGGATATAGACCCGAACAATATGCAGGTTTTGGGCATGGCCGGGCTTATTTATGAGAATAAGAAAAATTACGACCAATCGGATAAACTTTACCAGAAGGCATTAAAGGTGGATTCGACCGATGCGCAGATACTTAATAATTATGCCTACTCCCTTTCGGAAAGGGGAACAGATTTGGATAAAGCCTTAAATATGGCTAAAATTGCGGTAGAAAAAGAACCAAAAAATTCATCGTACCTCGATACAATGGGGTGGATTTATTATAAATTGGGGGATTACGGTAAGGCGGCAAAATATATTGAAGATGCCATTGAATGCGGCGAAAAGAGCGTAACGCTGTACGAACATCTTGGCGATGTATATGTTAAACTGAATAAAAAAGAGAAAGCCCTGTTTAACTGGAAAAAGGCTCTTTTAATTGAGCCGGGCAATGAGAAACTAAAATTGAAAATAGAGAAGGATTCGAAGTGAGGAGAAGTAGAATTAATTTATTAAGCGGAATGATTCTGCTGGCATTTTTATTTGGATGCGTTCCGTCTAAACCCGTATATGAAGAAAAAACCGCTTCGTACGAAAGACTGGTTAAGAAAATTGAAGCAAACAAAAGAAGGATAAAAACTTTCTACGGAATCGGTTCGATTGGGGTTTTTACCAAAGAAGAGAACCTGACGGCCAATTTCGAGGTATTCCTTAAACGCCCCGATTCGCTTAAGATTGTAATCTACGGCCCATTTGGAATTGACCTTGCGCAGGCACTTATAACCAAGACCAATTTCAAATTCTACGATGAGATGAACAATACACTTCATACGGGCAGGCTTACAAACGACGCGCTTAAACAAATCCTGAAAATGAATATCAGTTTTGACGAATTATATGAATCGATTACCGGCGCAATGAGCTTTTCGGACAGGCTTTCTTCGAGCCCTTCAGTAATCAATTCAACCGACGGCAATCTTGAATTAATTTATGTTGATAACCAGGCGCAGAGAAAAAATATTTATAAAATAAACCCGGCCGATTTAACGGTGAACAGTTTTGAAATTACCACCCTTAACGATAAAAATATTCTGACCGGATATTATAAGAATTATAAATCGGTTGACGAAATAGCAATACCGAGAAACACAACGCTGGAATATAAAAGCGCCGGACAGAAACTTAACATCGAATACCGGAATTTTGAGGTAAATAAAGAAATCGATACGATAGATTTTACAGTGCCCGACGACGTGAAAATTATTAAATGGTAAACAGGCATTTAAAATATTTTATTCTGTTTTTATCGGCGGCGCTTCTAATTGGCATATACGGCCAGCAGAAAGTGAACGATAAAAAGACCGAGCTTGAAGAACTGCGAAAGCAGATTGCCCAGCTGGAACTGGAATTGAAATCGAAGACCAAGCTCGAAAAAGATAATGTGCAGTACCTCGAAAAGATTTCCAAACAATCCCTTCTTCTTAAAAAACTGATTAACCGGCTTGAAAGGGAAGAGCAGGATAAGCAGGGGGAAATTACGGGGGTGGAAGAGGATCTTGCCCGCGTTGAAGGGGATATAAATAACCTTAGGGAAAGCTACGCTAAGTACATTATTTGGGTTTATAAAAACAGTAAATATTCCGAATTGAAATACCTTCTCGATTCAAAATCGATACAGCAGGCACTCCTCCGATTTAAATACCTCGATTTTATTACCGAAAAGAACAAGGCAGTGCTTACCAACCTTAACGAAGATAAAAGGGAGTACCTTGAAGCTAAAAACCAATTGAGAAATCAGCTTGCCGAAAAAGAGAACCTGGTCCAATCCAAGCTTACAGAACAGTCCGCTCTTGAGAAAAGGGAAAAGGACCGTAAAGCCGCACTTACTGCATTAAGAAAGGATATATAGACAATAATCCCGCAATCGGCATTAAAAAACTCAATAAGCAAGCCGCTGAAAGAGCTGTTAACGGCTATAGAGAAAAATCAAGACTGTTTATATGTAT
>DAHYUM010000052.1 GCA_027398005.1 bacterium | reverse complement strand
CTTTTGTTCGGCGACGGTACCTACGATTCCTACGGTGTTACTACTAACGGCACCGCTAAAAACCTTATTCCAACCATGCAGACTGTCGAATCGCTTGACGAAGTTGAATCGTACCCGATTGAAGATTATTTCGCGCGGATTTCGGGGGATGATAAAAAGGTTGATATTGCCGTGGGCAGAATTAATGCCCAGAACGAAGATGAGGCTAAAAACGCGGTTGATAAGATTAAGAATTATGAAGCAATGAATGAAGCTGACAAGAACTGGAGAAGCACCATTACACTTGTTGCGGATGATGCTTTTCCGCTCCATAATTACGATTATTCCCTCCATACCGACCAATCGGAACAGCTTGCCAACCAGTTTATACCGAAGACATTTAATTTGAATAAAATATACCTTGCCGCTTATCCAACAAGCATTACCAGCGGCGGAAGGAGAAAACCTGCGGTTAACCAGGCTATTCTCGATGCCATGAATAACGGCACGCTTATTTTGAGCTATATCGGCCACGGAGCCCCTAATATCTGGGCGGATGAACTGGTACTTGAAACAACATCAACTAATTTTCTGCAGAATACTAAATTTTATTTCCTTACCGCGGCCACATGCGATTTCGGCAGGTTCGATGCCGGAAGCGAGGATTGCGGTGCCGAAAAAATGCTTGTTGCTAAAGGTGCAGGAAGTGTTGGCGCTCTGGCGGCTTCGAGACCTACTTATCCGGGACCAAATTTTGAGTTAAATTCCTTCTTTTATAACTCACTTTTAACTTATCGTGATACTGACGGCAAACCGGTTTCAATCGGCGAGGCTTACATGCTTACAAAACAGCACGGTTCAAGCTATATAAGCAACGACGAGAGGTATCTTCTTTTCGGAGACCCGGGGCTAAGGCTTAAAATTCCTCAGCTTCCGGTTAGTATCGATTCGGTTAACGGTATATCGACTAATGTTGTTTCGCAGGTGCGCGCTCTGGATAAGGTTAGATTAAACGGCACTATTTATAATACCGATAAGACCAAAAGCAATTACAGCGGCGAGGCTCTAATTAGTGTTTTCGATTCCGAAAAAGATGTTGCTATTCAGGGGCAGGACGGCGATCCTTCCGTTTACAATGTTAAATACCAGGGGGGCTTGATTTACAGGGGCAAGGTAACTGTTTCCAACGGAGCTTATTCCACCGATTTTATGGTGCCTAAAGATATTTCATACGAAAATAAAAACGGCAAAATAGTTACTTATGTTTATAATACTCAGAACGACGGAGTAGGATATACCGATAATTTTACCGTGGGCGGTACAAATACTTCGGCAGTAAACGACGGCAAAGGGCCCAAAGTGGATGTCTATTTCGATAATCTTAATTCTTCCGATTCTTATCTGGTTAACACCAACTTTACTATGTATGTTAAGCTTAAGGATGATACCGGGCTTAATACTACAGGCGTAGGATTGGGGCATAAACTTGAAGCGGTTCTTAACGATAATGAAAGCAGTCCGATAGACCTTACAAATTACTTTGTAGGCGATCTCGATTCGGGAGGCAAATCGGGTATGATTACATACAGTTTCAGTAATTTTACCCCCGGCGAATATAAAATAAAAATAAAGGCTTGGGATGTATTCAACAACAGCTCTGTTACCGATGCATATTTCACGGTTGTGGAATCGAACACTCTGGTAATTAAAAATGTTGTTAATTATCCTAATCCGTTTTCTTCAAACACTACATTCACTTTCCAGCATAATCTGTCTAAGCCCATTAACGCTAGAATTAAAATTTATACTGTGGCGGGCAGATTAATTAAACAATTGGAAAATACGAATATCATCGATAAGTTTGTGCGTATTGATTGGGACGGAAGGGATGAGGACGGCAATGCCATTGCCAACGGAACTTATCTCTATAAACTGATTGTTGAGACCGTCGATAAGGAATTTGCTCAGGATGTGTTAGGCAAACTTTCGGTGATTAGATAAAATTTTTTATTGGAGGAACAAAAATGAAAAAATCTTCTCTTGTCTTCTTAATGCTTTTGCTTTCAATTTCCGGGGCAAAAGTATACTCTCAGGATAATACCACTAATGCCGGAAAAACAGGGAACGTTATTACTACTGCAGTTCCATTCCTTCTTCTTGCACCCGATTCTAGAGCAGGCGGTATGGGGGAAAGCGGCGGCGGTTTGGCCGATAACTCTTCTGCCATTTTCTGGAACCCTGCCGGTATTGCATTCTTAACCGGTTCCGAAGTCGGCTTTACACGCAGTAACTGGCTACCTCAGTTTAATTTGGATATGTTTTATGATTATGCCACTTACAGGCAATATATAGAATCCTTAGGCGGCAGTGTTACCGCCAGCGTTACATTTATGAATTTCGGCGAATTTATTCAGACCGGTTCCGATTCTCCCAACCAGATTGGCACTTTCCGCTCTTTCGACGGAGCACTTACAGTTGGTTATGCCACTAAAGTTGGACAGGATTGGGGACTTGGTTTTAACTTCCGTTTAATCCACAGCCGTCTTGCTCCAAAAGGGGCAGAACAGGAACAGGGAAGCGGCACCGCTACATCTGTAAGTTTCGATATTGCAACAATGTGGCGCCCTTCTAGCCTTGAACTTCCTCTTTTAGGCGATATTGGCAATAAATTCAGCGTAGGTTTGAATATCTCAAACCTCGGTCCGAAAATTTATTATATAGACAAGGCCCAGGCCGACCCGATTCCTACAAATTTCCGTCTCGGGTTTGCATGCCGTTTTCTTGAAGACGACGTCAATTCTTTAACATATACAGTCGATTTCAGCAAACTTCTTGTTGAAGCCGCAAAAGACAGCACCACCAAACAGGCCGATTTCTATAAAGCTATTTTTACATCTTGGACTGACAGGCCTTTCAAAGATGAGCTCCGTTCAATTGTTACATCAATGGGACTTGAATACTGGTACGGCGGTATTTCGCAGGATTTCAAATTTGCTTTAAGAGCCGGATTCTTCTATGAAGATCCCGATTACGGAAACAGAAAATTCGTTACATTCGGCGCCGGTATCCGCTACGATACTTACGGTTTCGATTTCAGCTATATTACCACGGATATATTTAAAGGCGGTGAAAATCACCCTCTATCGCAAACACTCAGGTTCTCTCTCTCCATCGGATGGGGAGCAGTTCCTCAAAAAACTTTAGGTCTGCCGCACGGCGTTTAAAATGAAAATATTCAGCAAATTACTTTTAATATTACTGGCAGGGTTGAGCCTTACACAGGCTCAATCCTTTCAGAGGCAGTTCAATTTAGCCGCTGTTTCTTCAAATTCAGGTGTATTTACAAAAGATACATTGAAAATTTTGGCTATTATGGTCGACTTTCAGGCGGATAAATATGATGCGACAATTGGTACGGGTAAATTCGGCTCCCATTTTACGCAGAATTATCAGGATACTATAATCGATCCGCTACCCCACGACGCGGATTATTTCGATAATCATCTTGAATTCGCAAAAAATTATTTCAGTAAAGCATCCCGTGGAAAATTAAATATTAAGTACACAACTTTACCCGATGTATTTACTTTAACCGGAATGATGCGTGATTACTGCCCCCCTTATCAATCGAAAGATTTTACACTGCTCGGCAGCCTTGGCAAGGAAGCATGGGCCCTGGCGTATCAGAAATATCCCAATTTCAATTTTAAGGATTATGACCTCTTCATAATTTTTCATGCCGGGGTTAGCAACAGTCTTAATACAGGGGATTACGCCATTAACAGGAATCTTCCGGCACTCTACCTTGGAGAAAACGCATTCGAAAATATTTACGGCAGCAATTTTACCGGATTGGTCAATTCTTCCGGCGGAGGTATAATACCTAATTCTATTATTATGCCCGAAACTGAATCACGCGAAATTACGGCTATAGACGGTTCTATTTACCTGCTTCAGATTTCAATTAATGGTGAACTGGTCTCGAACATAGCAAGTTTTTTGGGCTTGCCCGATTTATATAATACCGATACCGGATTAAGCGCCATCGGCCGTTTCGGATTGATGGACGGACAGGCTATGGTTGCCCATATAGGCATTTTCCCTCCCGAGCCCTCGGCCTGGGAGAAAATTTATCTGGGTTGGCAGAAACCGGCTGTTGCAGGATTAAAAGGATTTAAAGCGGGTATTTCGGCAGGCATTACTGCCGGCACTGCAGATACTACAATTTTAAAAATTCCAATTAATGATTACGAATATTATCTGATTGAAAACCGTCAGCAGGATGCTAAAAATGACGGGATTAAATTAACTTATAAAAAGGGAAGCCAGACTTTTACCGACATTCTGCATCCCGATTCAACGGGATATTTTTACTTTACCGACAGCGATATTAAAGGGGGAGTTGTAATCGATGTAGATGAACCGGACGCAGCGGTTCCGGGCAACGGAATTATTATCTGGCATATAGATGACCGGGTAATAAACGCAAAGATTGCCGCCGGGGGAATAAATAACGACAAACTTCATAAGGGAGTATCTTTAGTAGAAGCGGATGGAATTACCGATATAGGTGAGGTTACAAAGACAGTCTTCGGCGATGTTGTAGGTGAAGGGGGATACGAGGATTTATGGTATCTTGGCAATAAGGCCAAATATTATAAGAACAAATTTGCGGATGATACCAAACCTTCTTCACAGGCAAATGACGGTTCGAACAGTTTTATTACTTTGCAGAATTTTTCGGCGTCGGCTCCAAAAATGACTTTCGACGTCTCATTCGGCGGAGATGTACTTCCTCTTTACTCTTCCTCAATAAATGGAATGCCGGCACCTTCTTCTGCAATTTCTGTTAAGGAAAATGGCACGGTTTATAATTATTTTTTAGTCAATTCAGCCTTGCTTAAATACGATTCAGCCGGAAAACTAATTGCTACATATAACGGTTTTTCGGGGTACAGGCCTGCTGTTTATCAATCAGGCGATTCAACTTTTATAGCCGGCGTTTACGGTAAAAATTTGAATATTATGAACGCGGGATTATTCTCAGTCAAGACAATTCAGCTTGCCGGTAATGTTTCTGCGCCTCCTGCAGTATATTACAGCGGTAATTCTCCTGTTATTGTCTGCGGCACAGCCGATGGCAATGTTTATAAGATTGAAAACGGAGCCATTACCGATTCGGGAATAAAGCTTCACGAAAATATTCTTCAGCTCTGCGCTTCGGAAAATAGCATTGCGGCAATAGGGGCCAATAGTTTTTCTCTTAACCCGGGTACTGTAATTGCGCAATCATCCATTAAAAGCGCGGCTTTAACACAGGATAAGAACGGCGCATATAATGTTATTATCCTTTCGGCTGGCAACAGGTTCTCTGTTTATTCAGGAGCAGAAAGGCTAAACGATTTCACATTCAACTCTCCTTACGCAATTGAGAAATTCATACTTGCTGATGTAGCCAATTCAGGCGAAAACAATATTATATTCAGCGCGGGGAATAATTTTTACGCGGTTAACCAGAAAGGATATGTTGTTGATAATTATCCATTCAGTTTGACCGGAGGCGACACTTTCCTTCCCGATATTATATCATTCGATTACGATCAGGATAAAAGCGCAGATTTTGCCGCATTCACCTCGCAGGGGAAAATCTGTTTTATTAATGGAAAGAGAGGCGCCAGGATTAAAACACTTGACCTTTCCACCGGTTCGGATGTATTGTTTGCGAATATGCACTCAACGGCCCCCGCATCCGATACCGGAATGAATGATGACCTTGCCCTTACGGTATTTACCGCTGATAATTCAATTTATACATGGGACCTTCAGATACCCGCTTCTAGAATGCTCTGGAGCTCTGCATACGGAAGTTATTACAATAACTCATTCGCTTCACAGTCATTAAATGAATTAAGTTACACTCAGCTTCTCCCCGAGGGCAGGGTTTACAACTGGCCTAATCCGGTTTATAGCGGAAATACCAATATCCGTTTTACCGTAAACGAAGATGCTCAGGTTACAATCAAGATTTTTGATATGGGGGGAGTTCTTGCCGCAGAATTCAATAAAGATGCATTGGCTAATTACGATACAGAAGTGGTATGGAATGTTGACGGTGTTAAAAGCGGTGTATATTTTGCGCGTGTTGAAGCCAAAACCGCATCGGGTAAGTCGGAATATAAAATAATTAAAATAGCCGTTATCAAATAGACTAAAGTTTATAATGAAAAAATACCTGCTTATAATATTATTAACATTTTTTACAGGCAATCTTTTCGCCCAATTCGATGAATTCCATTCGGAATATGAATGGTACACAATAAAAGGGGAACACTGCTTCGTCCATTTCCATCCCGAGGCAGAAAGGACAGCCCGGCTGGTAGCGAAAATATGCGACGACGTTTGGAAACCCATTACCACACTTTACGGATATGAACCTGATCCGGTTAATTTTGTTATTAAGGATATAGATGATTATTCCAACGGAGCTACTTATTTCTTCGATAACAAGATTGAAATTTGGGCTTCGGCGCTTGAATTCGATCTGCGCGGTTCGCACAACTGGCTTAGGAATGTAATTTCGCATGAATTTACACACATGGTTCAGCTCCAGAGCGCAATGAAAATTACAAGGCGAATTCCTGCAATTTATTTTCAGTTCCTTAATTATGAAGATAAAAGAAGACCCGACATTTTGTACGGGTACCCCAATACCGTAATTTCTTACCCTCTTGCTATGATTAATGTGCCTTCATGGATGGCCGAAGGAACCGCACAGTATATGAGGAAAGATTTCGGCTACGACGACTGGGATACTCACAGGGATATGATATTACGTACTTATGTGCTTAATAATAAAATGCTCACATGGAATGAAATGGGAGTGTTCGATAAGAACAGTCTGGGAAACGAATCGGTTTATAACTCCGGTTTTGCTCTTACACGCTACATATCGCAGAAGTATGGCGAGGAAAAATTAAGGGAAATTACCCGTAATTTAAGCAGGTTTACTACTTTTACAATTGATAAGGCAATAAAAGACGCAATTGGAATATCGGGCGACCGGCTTTATGATGAATGGAAAGCATTTCTGAAAGCAGATTATTCCAAAAGGATGGAAAAGGTTCTTCAGAACAAAGTCGAAGGAAAAATCATTGAATCGGAAGGGATAGGCAATTTCCATCCCGTTTTTTCATCAGACGGCAAAAAGATATTTTATATTTCCTCCAAGGATGCCGATTATTTCAGTCTGGCAGGCATTTATGAAGTTGATTTGGCAACGGGGAAAGAAAAACTTCTTCAGTCAAAAATTACTTCTACCATTGCTCTTGTACCTGGCACAAACAAGATTATCTACGCTAAACTAAGCGATGACAATAAAGATTTCAGGAATATACACGATATATACAGCTACGACCTTCTAACCGAAAAGGAAGAAAGAATTACCCGGGGTTTAAGGGCAAATAATCCGGCAATATCGCACGACGGGAAGCACATAGCTTTTGTATATCAAAAGGATGGCACTACAAATCTGGGCATGGTGGATATTAACGGAAATGATTTCAAGAAAATTACTTTATACGGAAACGGGGAGCAGGTATTCAATCCCGTGTTCTCCAATGACGATAAATCGATTTATTTTGACCTTGAATACCATACAAACCGGGATGTAATGAAAATTTCCACCGAAAGTGCCGAACTGGAAAAAGTTATTGCTTCCGATGCGGATGAAAGGAATCCTTTTATCACAAAAGAGGGAAAAATAATATATTCTTCCGATGAAACCGGAATTTTTAATATTTATTCATTCAATCCCGCTACCGGGGAGAAAAAACAGCTTACCAATGTAACCGGAGGCGCTTTTATGCCTTCGATGGACAGCGAGGGGAACATCTGCTATTCGGGTTATACGGTAAGCGGATTTAAACTTTTCATAATTTCACCTAAAGAGCAGGCGAATGTTAATACCGCAGATAAATACGTGTGGCAGAACGACCCTCCTTTGGGAAAGGATAAGCCTCTGGGGGATTTAACTCCTCAGGAAATAAGCAGACTTAAGAATTTCAACGATTACGAAATTCCCGATTATCCGAAAGAAAAGTATTCCGGCTTTTTCTCGAAACTTGCCATTTATCCTACCCTGCGCATAGATAACTACAACTTGACAAACCAGTTTCTTGACAGGATTAAACCGGGTGTAGTGCTCAGTTCGAACGATGTACTTAACAGATACAGCATGTTCGCTAACCTTTCTGTAAACCGTAATCTGGAAAGGGATTTATATTTATCGATTGATTACAGGGATAAGATACCGTTGCTTTCGAATGCGGGCTTGCGCCCGGAACTGGGAGTGGAATTATACAGCATAAGCCGCCAGACCAATTTCGATATTCCTTTCGGCATCGATTCAAGCTATGTGCCGGTCAGGTACGATTATTCGGTCGGGACTGATTTGACATACGATTTATTCGAATCTGATTTTATTATAAGGAATAAATTATTCTCCGATAATAATAAGCTTGAAATGAGGTTCATATACAGCGAATACACTTCTTTGCTAGGCAGTTTTATAATACCCGAAAGCGGCAACACTTTCTATCCTGCTACAAAGGATAAATATTTTATTGGCAGAAACCTGCAGGCTAAATTTATGCACGATGGAATTATCCCTTCGGTCGATTCGGATATAAATCCGGTGGGCAGAAAGGTCGAATTCCAGTATAATTACGAAATGGACCGCTTTAATAACGATTCCAAATACGAAGTTGTGGACGGCATCCTTAAACCTGTTTACAATACTTTCAATTTCCACAGGGTCGAATTGAACTGGAAGGAATATATAGAAGTAGCCAAGGATAGAACCCTTAACCTTACTCTTAGGGCAGGGGCTATTTTAGGACCTACAGTACCCGATTTCTTCGATTATTATCTGGGGGGCATAATCGGGATGAAAGGATTCCCATTCTATTCTGTAAGCGGCAATAAGCTATTATGGCTCAACGCCGGCTACAGGTTCCCGGTTTGGAAAAATATTGATAAAACAATAGGGCAGATTTATATAGATAATATTTATTTCTCGGTTTTCGGCGATATCGGCAATGCCTGGAACGGCAATTTCCCCTCGGTAAAGGATTTTAAGAAAGGGGCAGGAGCCGAAATTAGGATTAAGATGAATTCTTTTTATATCTTCCCTACAAGTTTATTTTTCAGCACTGCATATTCGTTTGACGGCTATACTAAAGTTATCCGCGGAGAAACGGTTTCGTACGGCAAACGGTTTGAATTTTATGGAGGAATTCTATTTGACTTCTCTTTCTAAGAAAAATATTGCACTTAACGGCGTATTGCTAATGCTTCTATTTTCAGCCGTTACATTTGCGCAGAATGATAAATTCCGTTTCAGCGGCATAAATAATTATGATGCGGTTAAAATAGCAGGAATGGAAACTCCGGTAAAACCGATTATAAATATTGATGAAGCACCTAAAAAGAAATCGGTTCTTCTTGCAGGAGTATTTTCAGCCATTTTGCCCGGCGCAGGCGAGTTTTATTCGGAATCGTATCTTAAATCGGCTATATTCCTTGGGGTTGAAGTTGCCTCAATAATTGTTGGCGAAATATATAATAAGAAAGGGGACAACCAGACCGCTTTCTTCCAGAATTTCGCTAATAAGAACTGGAGCGTTGTAAGGTACGCAAATTGGACAATTGCCAACGCGAAGAAAATTAATCCCGATGTGGATGCATCTCTGTTTAATGTTTTCGATTCGAACGGGGATGTAATATGGCGCAAACTGAACGACCTTGAAAACGCGATTGGCCAGGGCACCAATTACTATTCGCACCGGCTCGCATTCTACGGCGAACAGCAGTATTACGAAATGATTGGCAAATATCCCCAATTTAAAGCCGGATGGGACGATTTTTCCGACGGTCCCGAAGCGTATTTATACGATTATCCTCTTTCATCCAACTTCCATTATTATTCGCACGAAAGAGGGCTGGCAAACGATTATTACGATGTTGCGGCAAAGGCGGTTATGGTAATTGTTACTAACCACGTTCTTAGCATGTTCGATGCATTGTGGACCGCTTCATCTTACAATAAAAGGCTTCAAATGAATGTTACACTTAAACCGGAACAGGCAGGATATAGATTAGAATATTCAACTGTATTAAATTTACGATATAATTTTTAACAGGCGGCAAATGAAAATTCCATTAGTATTAATAGTAGGGCGTCCCAACGTAGGCAAATCGACTTTATTTAACAGACTTACTAAGAGCACGACTGCAATAGTAGATAACGTAAGCGGGGTTACAAGGGATAGAAATTACGGTGAAGTAGATTGGAACGGCAAAGTATTCCAGCTTATCGATACCGGGGGATATGTACCCAATTCGATGGATGTATTTGAAGCCGCCATTAGGGAGCAGATTGAGTTTGCCCTTGACGAAGCCGACGCAATTTTATTCGTTGTTGACGGAAGGGTGGGCGTTACGCCGGTTGATAAGGACATTGCAGGCATATTAAGGAATTCATCAAAGCCTTTTTCGGTGCTTGTGAATAAATCGGATACTCCGGAGCTTGGATTGAATAAAGCCGACTTCTATTCACTCGGCATTGAAAATGTTTACGATATTTCTGCGCTTAACGGCAGAAACATAGGCGATGTGCTTGACGACCTATTGGTCAACTTCAATTTCGATTTTGAAGGCTCTCTTATTGATGAAAGGCTTAAAATATCTATCATAGGCAGGCCTAATGTGGGCAAGTCGTCGCTGGTTAATGCTTTATTGGGATATGACAGGAGTATTGTAACAAATATACCGGGCACTACAAGGGACAGTATCAACTCGATTCTTAAATACTATGGTGAAGAAATTGTACTTGTGGATACTGCCGGATTGCGAAAAAAAGCGCGCATTAAAGAGAATATTGAATTTTATTCAAATGTACGCACCTATAAAGCCCTGTGGGAATCGGACGTGGCAATTCTTCTTCTGGATGCTGAATTGGGTTTAGAAAACCAGGACCAGAAAATAATTGAAGAGGCAGTCCGCCGTAGAAAAGGATTAATTATTGCAATTAATAAATGGGATTTGATTGAGAAGGACTCGAAAACATCAATTCAATTTGAAAGAGGGCTTCAGGAAAAGCTGGGCGGAATAGATTACATCCCGTTCATTTTCATTTCGGCATTAACAAAGCAGAGAATATTTAAATTAATAGAGCTGGCAAAAAAGGTTAATGAGGAGAGAAAGAGGAAAATTCCGACCAATGAGCTTAATGATATCCTGCTTGCTGAAATTGAACAGACCCCCCCGCCGGCAACCCCTTCGGGCAGGGAAATAAAGATTAAATACATCACACAGGTAGGGGAGCATTACCCTATTTTCTTCTTCTTTGCCAATGATGTTAAGCATATACCGGAACATTACCGCAGGTTTATTGAAAGGCTTATAAGGAAAAACTTCGGCTTCGAGGGGGTTCCTATGACTGTTTCTTTCAAGGAAAAATAGAAAAATCTCGCTGCCCGGCTAAAAAGTCCCATAATTCTTACAAAAAGGGACAAAATTGGGTTACCTCAATTTGAGACATCGCGAAAAATTCGATATATTATAGAAAATTATATTCAATTTGAGGTAAATGAAAAGGATTGTAATTATAGGAGGAAATGCGGCAGGCCCCGGCGCGGCTGCCAAAGCAAGGCGTGTCGATCCGAATGCCGAAATTACCCTTTTTGAAAAGGGGAATTTCATTTCAACCGGAACATGCGAACTTCCTTATATCCTTTCAGGCGAAATTAAGGATTACAAAGATGTAGTCTTTTACACTCCCGAATCATTTTACGAAGAGAAAAAAGTAAAGGTTTATACAAAACATTTTGTAGAGCAGATTGACCGCAGGAACAAGAGAATATCAGTTAAAAACAGGGAAACTGACTCCTCATTTGAGTTTAATTATGATAAACTTGTAATCGCATCGGGTTCAACGGCAAAACAGCATCCCGCATTCGTTAAAAATTACAATAACGTTTTCTACTTAAAAAGTGTTGACGATTATCTGCGCATTAAGAATTATCTCGATAATAATACCGTTAATAATGTACTTATAATAGGCGCCGGATATATAGGCATTGAAACTGCCGAGGCATTTAAAATATTAGGCAAACAGGTTACAGTAATAGATAAAGCCGCGCACCCTTTCTCCGGAATGGACTCTGAAATTAAAGCGTTAACCGCCGAAATACTAAGCGCTAACGGAATTGAATTCAAGGGGGGAATCAGCGAACTGGCTGTATTCGAGAATAACGGCACGGTTACTAAAGTTAAATACGATTCTGTTGCCTATGAATATGACCTCGTTTTAATAGCCGCAGGTTTTTCCCCCAATTCTCAGCTGGCCGCAGGCGCCCGACTCGAAATTGGAAGATGGGGAGGCATTAAAGTAGATTCTAAACTGCGCACCAACGACCAGGATATTTATGCCGCAGGGGACTGCATAGAAGTGCAGAATTTTATTACAGGCAAATATGAATTTATGCCCTTTGCCACATTGGCGCATGCTTACGGGCACACGGCAGGGGCTAACGCCGCAGGGGATAACCTTTTTATTTCTCCTGTTATTAGGAATACGGCAGTAAAAATATTTGATAAAGTGCTTGTCTCGGTGGGATTGACGAGCGCGGAAGCAGAAAGCATGGCATTCAGGTTTTCGGCTGTTACAGCGGTAATGCCTAATCTGGTTAAAGTAATGCCGACAAGCAGTAAAATTTTCGGTAAAATTATTTTCGACAAAGGAAGCCGCAGAATATTAGGAGCCCAGTTCCTGGGCGGAAGTGAGGCTGTTGGATACGGTGATTTAATTTCGTCTTTGATATATCAGAAAGCAGACGGTAATGTTTTGAGCAGGTTTAATTACAATTATACCCCTCCCTCATCCCCGTTTGTTAATATACTGTCCGTTCTTGGAAGAAAGATTGAAGGAGTGAAATAATGAATAATGTGTTTGTAATCGATAATCCTCTTGTTAAGGTGGATGTTACTAATTTACGCAATAAGGCTACAAGCGAAGAATTGTTCCGCAACAGCGTTAAAAGAATTTCTTATGCACTGGCAATGGAAATAAGCAGGTATTTTGAAGTAAAAGAAGTTGAAGTTGATACCCCGCTTGAGAAAACTAAAGGTTTTGAACTTACCCACTCTATAGTACTCGTGCCAATTTTAAGGGCCGGGTTAGGCATGATGGACGCCTTTCTGGAGATTATGCCTAAGGCAAGGGTAGGGCATATAGGTTTGCAAAGGGATGAAGAGACGCTTCAGCCGGTGGATTATTACTATAAAACCCCAAAACAGCTCGATAAGGCAAAGGTGATATTGCTCGACCCGATGCTTGCCACCGGGGGCTCATCTTCGGCTGCAATAAGCTACCTGAAGAAAAGCGGTGCTAAAGATATTTATTTTGCATGCCTTATAGCCGCCCCCGAAGGGACTAAAAAGGTTACTCAGGATCACCCAGATATTAAATTGTTTACTGCCGTATTCGACAGGGAATTGAATGATAAAGGGTACATAGTACCCGGTTTGGGGGACGCGGGGGATAGAACATTTGGAACTTTATAGCCCATTTTTACTTTTAATAATAAAATAACTGCAAGTAATTATGATAACCGGTACAAAATATAACCGAATGCTGGATGAACTGCTTGAAGCTTGCAGGCAGAATTTACCCGTTGTTAATGAAGAATTAATTAAAAAAAGTTTCCAGCTTTCATACGAAGCGCATAAAAATGATTTCAGGGCTTCGGGCGAACCTTATTTTAACCACCCCTATTCAGTTGCATTGATTCTTGCAAATGAAATACCATTGGATAGTATTTCGGTTGTAAGCGCGCTTCTGCACGATGTTGTTGAAGATACCGATATAAGCCTCGATTTTATTACTAAGGAATTCGGCAAGGAAATTGCAGATATAGTGGACGGCGTTACTAAAATAGGCGGTGTGTTTAAAGGGCAGGAAATTACGCAGGCTGAAAATTACCGTAAGCTCCTAATTTCGATGGTAAAGGATGCGAGGGTTATTCTGGTCAAATTTGCAGACCGCCTCCATAATATGCGACAGCTTGAGTTCATTCGTCCCGATAAACAGCGCCGCATCTCGAAAGAGACCTTGGAGATTTATGCTCCGTTTGCCAACCGATTTGGCTTGGGAAAGCTAAGGGCCGAGCTTGAAGACCTCTCATTTAAATACCTTAACAAAGAAGCATACGAGGAAATAGCCCGCAAGCTTAGCGAAAAGAAGAAGGAAAGGGAGGAATATATCGTCCGTTTTAAAAAACCTTTAATTGAAAAAATGGACGAATATAAGATTAAGTATGAGTTTTCTGCACGTACAAAACATATATACAGCATTTACAAGAAAATGATAAAGCTGAATACTACTTTTGAAAACATATATGATTTATTTGCGATAAGGATAATACTGGAAAGCAACGATAATAATGAATGCTACTACGTTCTCGGAGTAACAAACCAGCTGTACAAGCCTATTCCCCATAAATTTCACGATTATATTTCGGTACCGAAAAAGAACAATTACCAGTCAATACACAATACGGTTTACGGCCCCGACGGAAGGCCGGTTGAAATACAGATACGCACCCGCCGTATGCACGAAATTGCCGAAAAAGGCGTTGCTGCCCACTGGAAATACAAAGAGAATTTCATTTCTTCCGATAAAGAGCTTGAAGAATGGGTTAACTGGGTTAGGGATATTTTCCACCATGTTAATAAGGATGAAGCTTCAAAAGAAATTCTTGACAGCTTTGAACTTAACCTTTATCAGGATGAAATTTACGTCTTTACCCCCAAAGGGGATTTAAAGAGGCTTCCATTAAACGCCACACCGGTCGATTTCGCTTTTGAAGTGCACAGCAATGTAGGCTACAGATGCATTGGTGCAAAGGTAAACAACAAGATTGTACCCCTCGATACTCCTCTTAAAAGCGGCGACCAGGTTGAGATTATAACTTCCAAGAATCAGAAGCCTAATAAGAGCTGGCTCCAGTTTGTTAAAACTCATAAGGCAAAAAACAATATACGCAAGTACCTCAATAAGGAAGAGGAAGTGCTTTATGAGAAAGGGAAGGAAATTTGGGAAAAAAGGCTTAAGAAACATAACCTTACATTAAGTCCCGAAGACCTCAGCAGGTTATTGCGAAAGAATAAATTCGATAATTTGAATCAGCTTTTTATTGAGATAATTCACGACCGGGTAAATGTGGATGATATTCTGGATCGTTTTACCCGCAAGGAAGAAAAGACGCAGGCCGAACTTAAGTTCGATAAGTTTGTAAATATAGCTCGCGATTCGGCACAGGGTATTTTAATTGACGGGGACGCAAAAGGTTTTGAATACAGTTACGCTAAATGCTGTAACCCTATCCCGGGGGATCCGATTATCGGCTATGTAACAATTGGAGAAGGAATTAAAATTCACCGGAGGAACTGCCATAACCTTATTTCACAGCAGAATATTAACGATCAGAGGTTTGTTCCTGTTGAATGGCCGAATACCGAAGGCTCTTACTTTGTGGCGGGACTTTTAATAACGGGCGAAGATTCCCCCGGTATTTTAAAGGACCTTTCCAATACCATTACTTCATTCCAGAATACCAACATAAAGGCGGTAAATATCACGGCGCAGGATTCAATGTTCAAGGGGGCCGTGGCAGTATATGTAAAAGACCTGGAGCATCTTAATAAGCTTATAGAAAGGCTTAAAAGAAGCAAAGGTATTTTTACTGTTGAACGCTTTGATATGCAGAATTAAGGCATAAATGTCCGCAGACAATCAAAAAAGGCTTATAGCCATCGATTACGGTGAAAAAAGGGTGGGTATTGCGGTAACCGACCCGTTGAAGATGTTTGCCTATCCTTTGGTTACTTTAAGCAACGATTCAAGGTTGATTGACGAGATTAAATCCCTTTTAAATGAATACGAATGCGAAAAGATTATACTC
>DAHYUM010000051.1 GCA_027398005.1 bacterium | reverse complement strand
ATTAGGCAGTTGAATTTATTATAACTAATTGGGGAAAATTTATGGTTCACATAGGTCTATCATTTGCAGACTGGCTTGTGATAGGGGTCTATTTCGCATTCGTTCTTGGAATAGGCTTTTATCTTAAGCGATTTACTAAAGGAGAAGAAGATTTCTTTCTTGCGGGAAGAAAAAACAGCTCGTGGGTTGCGGGGCTCGCTTTCCTTTCGGCAAACCTTGGCGCCCTCGAAATTTTAGGCATGACGGGGAATACTTTTAAATACGGAATGTACGTGGCGCATTTCTACTGGATTGGCGCCATACCGGCAATGCTTTTCCTAGGCATTTATATGATGCCTTTCTACTACAGCAGTAAAATCAAATCGATTCCGGGATACCTGAAAGTACGTTTCGACGAAAAGACAAGAGTGCTTAACGCAATAGCATTCGGCATAATGACGGTTCTGGTTTCGGGCATTAACCTTTACGCTATGGCCCTTGTACTTCATACATTCTTCGGATGGTCATGGCATGTAAGCATGTGGATTTCGGCGGTAACAGTAGGCTTGTATGTATCCTTAAGCGGATTGCTCTCGGCTATCTTTACCGAAATCATCCAGTTCTTCTTAATCTGGTTCGGATTGTTTCTCGTTTCGGTCCTCGGTATAATAGAAGTAGGCGGTGTTGATAAAGTGTTCTCCAGGGTAAACACATCATTCAGCACTCTCTGGTCAACCTCTGCAGACCCGACCCAGAACGGAATGATGATTACCTGGGGGGGCATAGTTTTGGGTTTGGGCTTTGTACTCTCGTTCGGATACTGGACAACAGACTTTCTTGTTGTTCAGAGGGCCTTTTCGGCTAAAGATTTAAGGGCCGCGAGGATGACCCCTATTGTCGCATCTTTCTTTAAAATGGCGCTTCCGTTCATAGTAATAGTTGCGGGTTTAATAGCATTAATACTTGCAAACGATCCTAAGACCGGATTCCATCTTCTTACCGGAGCCGACGGGCAGATAAATTACGATTCGGCTCTCCCTCTTTTAATACAGAGATATTATCCTACCGGGCTTGTAGGTTTAGGCGTAACGGCTCTTCTGGCAGGTTTTATGGCCGGGCAGGCGGGCAATATAAGCGCTTTCAATACGGTATGGACTTACGATATTTATAAATCGGTAATTAATAAAAAAGCAACGGACGAGCATCTTCTTAAAGTAGGGCGTGTTGCTACTTTAGTTGGTGTTGCAATAAGCGTTGGAACAGCTTACTGGGCAATGAGTTTCCCAAGCATTATGGATTATATGCAGGCAATTTTCTCGTGGGTTAACGCCCCTCTGTTTGCAACAATGCTCCTGGGCATGTTCGTATGGTGGATAACCCCGAATGGAGCTTTCTGGGGATTGATTACGGGTATGCTTTCATCATTCCTGTTATATATGGGAGTCAAATTCCACTGGTTCAGCGAAAGCATAGTTACGATGAGCAGTGTACAGAGCGATATGGCCGCAAATTTCTGGCGCGCCTGGTGGGCCTGGCTTATATGCTTTGTAGTTACAATTGTAATCAGTTTATTTACTAAGAAAAAACCGAAAGAGGAGCTTGTAGGATTTGTTAAAGGGCTTACCCCCGAAAATTACGATAAGCATGTGAGCTTCTTTAAAAAGCCCGAGTTCTATGCGATTATTTCGCTAATAGTTTTAATTATTCTTAACATCATATTCTGGTAAAAGGAGGATTTATGAAACCGATTTGGTATTTCGTTGGACTGATTCTGGTAATTACCGGAGTAATAATTGTAGGCGCCGGCATATATAATATTATAAATCCCCCTGAAGTAAAAAAGGTTCTTGCCGATACAAGACCCGAATTATGGTGGGGCACGCTTATGATAATTGTAGGCGGTTTATACGTGTGGAAAAACTACAACAAAAAAGTATAATCTGTTAACCAGCAAACATCAGTATAAATTAAGGGCCGGTATTAACCGGCCCTTTTTTTATTTATTAACAATGTCTATAACCGAAAGGAATACAATTCTGGCAAGGTCCTCCATAACCGGGGGCGTAAGGTTTTCGGGTGTATCGTGTGTTGTGTGATAAGTGGAGAATGGAAGCTGAGGCGCTCCATAAGCGCCGAATGAAATGGTAGGTATTCCTGCCCATAGGAAATGAGCGGCATCCTGCCTTGGACGGGCAAGGTTTGAGTTGAAATCGGCAGTCATAGCCCTATGTACATATTTATTGTCGTTTTCTTCGAAAGGTTTAAATAATTCCGGGTAATTTTTGCCCGAGCCCGCGGAGATTTTTTCCCCCCTTCCAACGCTTTCGAGATTTATAAACCCTATAATTTTATCCTTAGGTATTTTAAGATTGTTTACAAAAAATTCCGAGCCTTTAACCCCCTGCTCTTCAGCCCCGAATAAAACAAACATAATTGAACGTTTAAAATTCATTTTAAGCGAGGTTAAGGCTTTAGCCGTTTCAAAAAGGACCGAGCATGCGCTGGCATTATCGTTGGCTCCGGGCATAAGCTGGTCGCATTTGCCAAGATGATCGAGATGTGCGCCTATAATAAGATATTCATCTTTAAGCGCCGGGTCGATCCCTTTTATTACTCCAACCACATTCGAGCCGATTCCCTCGGGGTGGTATTGGCTGTTTATTCTAATTGTTACGCTTTTTTTCGTATCGAACGAAGCGGGTACAAGGTTTTTTCTTATTCCGCCAAGCAAATCCTTTATGGTTTTCCCGGTGCCTTCCAGAATATCGGCTGTAATTTTGTCTCCAATATCGGCTTTAATAAGTCCCTTAATAAAAATACCGTTCGGGTTAACAAGCTGGTAATTGAAGAGAACGCCGGCGGCACCGTGCGCGGCGGCATTTTTTGCCTTATAATCGTGGAATGAATAAGGTCTCCATTTCTTGAAAGTTTCGGTATCCTGTCCCGGCGAAACCGGCACTACGGGGTTGAAAAGAACAATTTTTCCTTTAACATCCACTCCTTTATAATCGTCATAATTTAATTCGGGGGCTGTAATGCCGTAGCCAACATAAACAACATCCGCAGTAACGGTACCTTTGTCAGATGTAGCATCGGGGAAATATTCATCCTGATATTTGTATTTAACCGGCTCCGTTTTGCCGTACGGGCTGTTCAATATTACTTCACCGGCATCGAGAATTAAGGTATAAGGATTTTTAAATTTCTGCAGATAGGTATTTTTATCGCCGGCCGGTTTAATACCCCATTTTTTGAACAGGCTTACAGTCCAGTCTGCGGCCATATTATAACCTTTTGTGCCGGTAAGCCTTCCGGCATATTTGGGGGAGGCAAGTTCCCGGTCGTAATACATAATATTATCGGCCGAAATTGAATTCATCTCTTTAAGCACTTTTTCTTCCGTTTTGGTCTGTGCGTAAAAAGGGGAAAGCAGTAGTGCGGTAAAGAAAAGGAGCAAAGCTTTTTTAATTAACATCATGACCTCAATTATTAAAATAATTTTTACTGTTTTAAATAATTAATGAAAAGACCCGGTAATATATTTTAGCCCCATAGGCAGGCCGCTGCGCCAGTAAGACCACTGATGCCCGCCGTTTCTAACCCTGTATTCGTGATTTATCTGGAGATTCCTAAGCAGGACGTGGAATGCGGAGTTGCCTTTATAAAGAAAGTCGTCATCGCCGCAGTCAATATATAATTTTACTCCGTCCAAAAGTTTTTTATCCATATTCTTTACAATCCAAAGCGGATTATTTGCTTTAAGGTGTTCCGTAAGCCGGTCTTTACCTTTAAGGCCGGGGCCGTATAAAATCGATTCTATTTGGCTGTACCTGTCTTCCGAAGCATTAATTATTTCTTCTTCGGTATAAATAGCCGAAGAGAATGCGGCGCATCCGGTAAACATATCGGGATGCTTTAGGGTATAAATAAGAGAGCCGAACCCTCCCATTGATAGCCCCGCAATAGCACGGTACCTTTTTTCAGTTAAAATTCTATAGTTCTGCTCGATATAAGGAATGAATTCCTTAAAAAAGAAGTCCTCATACCGTACGCTGTTATCGTAGTTGTTTATATACCAGCTTACCCCGGCATCGGGCATAATAAGAATCATAGGGGGCAGTTCCCCCTCCTCAATAGCCTTATCCAGAATTCTGTTGGCTTCGCCGAACTGAATCCAGGCAATATCATTGTCGGTATATCCGTGTAAGAGGTAAACAACCGGATAGCTTCTGCTGGAGGTGTTGTAATCGTACGGCAGATAAATTGTATAGTGAACGTCTTTGCCTAAAATTTTGCTTGTAATGGTAAGGCTTTCTTTAACGGTGCCCTTAGGTATCTGCGCGCCGGCAGAAATAAAAAAGGAAAAGAAAATGGCAACCGGAAATAAAAATCTTTTGTGCATAAATTCCCCGCTTATTTTTTTCGGTTTAAAATTAAGGAGAATGGATGAAAGAGCAAAAGAGGAGGGCAAATAAAAAAGCCCTCCGTTTGGGGGAGGGCTTTCAAAAACAAAATATTTTGAAGAGAGCTTATTTGGTTTCTTTAAGCTGTGCTTCTCTCTGGTCCATCATTTTCATGTAATCATCGCCTGCGCCGTTTGCAAGAGCGTATTTCTTCATTTTCTCAATCATTTCAATTGCTTTAGCGTTGCTTCCGTTGGCTTCGTAAACCCCTTCAAGAATGCTCATAGCGGCATAATCGTTAGCGTCTTTTTCCAATCTCGGAACGAGGGTTTCTATTGCGAAATCGTAGAATTTTTTATCGAGCCCTTTCTGAGCGAACAGGGATGTGATGTTGATTAAACGGTCCGAATTTTTTGCTTTTTCTTCATTTGCAATGGAGAAAAGTTTATCGGGATTAGACTGCATCAAGCCTCTGAAATAGTAAGGATCAATTTTATCCTGCAGAGAAGGATCTTTAGCGGCCAATGCTTCGCTTTCGCTTACAACTTTGGCAAAATCTTTAGCTTTGTAGGCATCCATAATCGGTTTTGCCATTTCGGCGAATTTTTTTCTGTCGGCTGCATCCTGAGCGGCTTTTTCCTGCTGCTGAGCAAATTTTTCACCGTAAGCTTTAACGTCAAATGTTCCTTCAAGAATCTGAGCGAGAGGTTCGTTCATTTCCATTGGATGTCCAATCCATGCAATTTTAGAGCCTTTATCAACAACAAAAGCAGTAGGAATTCCGAACTGGGCAGCTGCGTTCATCCAGTTGGTCATCATAAATTTGTCCTGGGTATCCATGGCTACGTTGTAGTCCATTTTATCTCCCATTTCCTTAATGAAGTCTTCAACAATTTTAACGGGATCCTGACCCGGCTGCGGATGTTCCGAGCCGTCCATGCCGATGAAAGTTACTTTGCCTTTATATTGATGAGCCAATTCTGTTAAATGGGGAATGCTCTGCTTGCAAGGCCCGCACCAGGTAGCCCAGAATTCGACCACATAAAATTTCCCTTTTTCAAATTTATCAACAACATTCCCCTTCATCCATTTAGAGTGCTTTATAGCAGGGGCGTTATCGCCTACTTTTAATGTAACCTGAGCCTGAATTAATGCCGATGATAAGAATGCAACTGCAAAAACCAGGGCGGTTAGGGATTTTAAATAAGACTTCATTACTACTCCATTTTGTTAAAGTTTGTTTCTCTAAATATAGCAGAATTTATAAGCCAATGAAAAAAATGAATCCAGATTTTTCATTAAATATCCTTAGAATTTAAAGAGGACGAAATCGAGATATTATAAATTGAGTTATAATCGCAAAATTTAGCGTGTAAACAGATAATGCCGCAGGTGAATAGTTGGTTATTTAACTTATGGGCAGTGCCCCCCGGCGCCCGTCATCTAAAGATGACGGTAATTGCGGCAAAAAAAGAGATTTTAGATAAATGAGTTTTATTGTGCTGCTAATTTTAAGAAACTGGTTTTTAAACTTGCCGTCAGCTTTAGCTGAATTGTTTGTTAAGTAGTTTGTCCGTCATCTAAAGATGACGGTAATTATGGCGAAGTGAAGGAGCTTGATAAATATTTAGAATTATTGCACTTAAAATATCAAAGAACGACTATTCAAGTTGGTTATAAAAGAATACAGTAATTGCGGCAAAAAAAGAGATTTTAGATAAATGAGTTTTATTGCGCTGCTAATTTTAAGAAACTGATTTTTAAACTTGCCGTCAGCTTCAGCTGACGGAAAAAGAGGAAAGGAAGAATTAATTGCTTTCTACTTAAGACAAAAGTAAAAAAAGAAATATACTTGTTTGTTAAGTGGTTTATCCGTCATCTAAAGATGACGGTAATTATGGGGAAGTGAAGGAGCCTGATAAATATTTAGAATTATTGCACTTAAAATAACAAAGAACGACTATTCAAGTTGGCTCTAAAAGGATACGGTAATTGCGGCAAAAAAGAGATTTTAGATAAATGAGTTTTATTTCGCTGCTAATTTTAAGAAACTGGTTTTTAAACTTGCCGTCAGCTTTAGCTGACGGAAAAGAGGGAAAAAGTTTGCCGCCGGTTTAAGCCGGCGGCAAGTAGAGAAAATTATTTAGCCGGCTCAATTTTTTTATCGCTTGTGGCAAGCTCAAAAACAGAAACAAATCCTGCTTTAATAATTCTTGTCATAAGTCCGAAATCGGCTTTTTCAACATGGTCGAATGGGCCATGGTAATCGGCTGTAAATGCGGCGTCAAATCCGTAAATGGGAATATTCTTTGCGGCGAATGGCGAGAAATCGGTTCCTGCCTGCGGCTGTTTGGCTGGACGGAAATCCATAGTTAAATCTAAATTATAATCCTTATTTGCCTTTTCAACAAGGTCTTTAAGTATTGGGTAATCGAGCGAGTAATCCATGCCCGATTTGAATCCGGTGCTGTCTTTTTCCGGCTTCCTCGAAATCATATCGAAGTTGAGGTTAAGTACAAGATTTTCTTTAGGCCTGAATTTATCTACAAAGTAAGTAGAGCCGAACAATCCTTTTTCTTCTCCGGTCCATGCGGCAAAGATGATGGTCTTTTTCGGTTTAACGCCCGATTCGATGATGGCGCGTGCAATTGTCATAACTCCAACTGTACCCGAAGCGTTATCGTCCGATCCGTTCCAGATGTATCCGTTGTACATTCCGCAGTGGTCGTAATGGGCGCCAATTACAATAACTTCATTGGGATTTTCCCCTTCAATCATTCCAAGCACGTTTCTTCCGCTTACGGTTCTCGTTTTAACAGTATACCTGAAATGAATTAACTTCCCTTTAAGTTCTTTTGCAATCGATTTTTTCCCCGGCACATAATTCTTTGCCAGTTCAATTGGGTTTATTCCTGTTCCCTTAAGTAGTTCGCTGCTCAACTTTGCCGATATTGTAATTGAGCTTGCGGAGGATTTAATGGAATCTTCGGGAAGCGATAAACGAATCATATTGTTGACCGGCTTTTTGTCCCCTTCGTAATAAGGAGTGTTGTAGCGGAACGGATAGTTTTCGGGAGTGGCATAATAATAGCCGGGCACTGCAATTACCGCGGCGGCGCCCATGGACTGGAGAGCTTCCTGTCTTTCGCGGTATAATTTCCACATCGAATTCCTATCGCCTAAATTGAGTTTCTTATAAATATCCGATTTGGGATCCATAAACTCTTTTGGGAAACCGTTAAGATATACTACAACCTTACCCTTAATGTTCAATCCTTTAAAGTCGTTAATGCCGAGCTCGTCAATCTTTAAACCGTAGCCGATAAAAACAACGGGGGCTGTGAATTCCTTGCCTACAGCGGCTCCGCCTACATTGTAATCGCTGCCCTGATTGAATATTTCGCTTTCCTCCGTATTTCCATCTTTGGTAATTAATTCAAACTGCGATTCGCTTCCCAGGTTTTCGGTAAAGTTGATTGTCTGGAAATAACCTCTCTCCGGTTTTACAGGCGCCATTTGTTGTCCGGGTGTATAACGCATAACGGGACGCACCATATCTCCGGCGGGTTTTAAGCCGATATATTTAAACATGCTGGCAATATAATCCCCTGCCATATATTCGCCCCGGGTCGAGGTTTCGCGCCCTTCCATCCAGTCCGAAGCCAGAAATTCAAGCTGGCTCTGTACGGTTTCTTTTGTAATTATGCTTAATCCCTTTTCAATGGCATTATTCTGCGCTTTGGCAAAACCGAAAGCCGTTAAAACGAACAGGATTATAAAAAAAGAAATTCTCTGTTTCATTTACACTCCATTTGTTTATGATTGTTTTATTAAATTGAATTCTCTCAATTATAAAGGGGAACAAGTAGCCGGACCAGCTTTTAAATATAGTATAAATTTACGTACACCTGATGCCCATTCTGTATGTAAAAAATAAAGAAAAATCGTTTTAAATAAACTATTGGTGCAAGTTGGAATAATTTAATCATAAAGTATAATCCAAATACGAAATTGGAATGCATTTTATTCAGAAAAAAAAGTATTTTTAGGGTGATTTAAATTCGGGTAATTATGGAAAGAGAAAAAGAGGACAAAGGGATTATTACCGGCAGCCGGCGCGATTTTCTTAAATGGGGCGCCTTTGTAGGCTGTGCCGCGGCTATGTTCGGCGGAGTTGCCGAGGCTGTTAAGGCTGTTGAGGATAAAACCAAACCTTATATTTTTGCCGATAAGGTTATAAGAACCGGATGCCCTGCACATAACTGCGGCGGCAGATGCCTTCTTAAAGTTTCCGTTAAAGAGGGAAAAATAATTAGAATTGAAACTGACGACAGGCCGGGGGATTCTATTGAAGACCCGCAGCTGCGCGCCTGCGTTAGAGGACGTTCGTATAGAAATAGGCAGTATCACCCCGACAGGCTGAAATACCCGATGAAAAGAGTAGGCAAAAGGGGAGAAGGAAAGTTCGAAAGAATTTCATGGGAAGAGGCAATTAATAAAGTAGCCTCCGAAATTACACGCGTAAAAAACAAATACGGCAACAGTGCTCTTTATGTGCCCTACGGAACCGGCAGTTATAACCAGGTTAACGGAAGACAGACTGCAAACCGGCTTCTTAATATGATTGGAGGCTCGCTCGGTTTTTATAACAGCTACAGCTGGGCATGCACCAATATTGCCACCCCCTATGTTTACGGCACAAAAGTCTCGGGTAACCAGAGACAGGATTGGGTTAACTCCAAATATATTATTATGTGGAGCTGGAACCCGTGCGAAATGAGGGACGGGACAAACAGCGAGTACTATCTTAAAAAAGCAAAAGAAAATGGGGCAAAAATTATTTGTATAGACCCGCGTATGACTTTGAGCGCGGTTGCCCTTGCAGATGAGTGGATTCCAATTCGTCCGGGCACCGATACGGCTATGATGAGCGCAATGGCTTATGTGATGATTAAAGAAAATCTGTACGATTCGGATTTTGTTAAAAAATATACTGTCGGTTTTGATTCTTCACTTATGCCCGGCGGATGCGAAAAAGAGGAGAGCTATAAAGATTATATTTTAGGCACACGTGACGGGATACCCAAGACCCCCGAATGGGCCGAGGCGATTACTTCGGTGCCTAAAGAAACAATTGCCAGAATTGCGCGCGAATATGCGACCGCAAAACCTGCGATGCTCTATCAGGGTTATGGCATTCAGAGGCGCGCATACGGCGAAACGGCTGTTATTGCAGGATGCGTTCTTGCGTCTATAACCGGCAATGTGGGCATTCCGGGGGGCTGGGCAGGCGGAATTGCGCTTCAGGCTGATGACGGAGGCCCTTTCTGGAACATATTCCCCGAAGGGGATAATCCGGTTAATGCGAAAATTCCGGTATTCCTCTGGAGCGAAGCTGTCTTAAGAGGAAAAGAAATGACCGCGGCCGATGGAGTTATTGGAGCCGAAAAACTTGATAACAATATTAAGCTTATTTATGCGGTGGCATCAAATGCACTTATAAATCAGCATGCAAATACAAACCGCTCGGCTAAAATTTTAAGCGATGAATCGCTGGTTGAATTTATTGTTGTGCATGAGCAGTTTATGACCCCCACGGCAAAATTTGCCGATATCCTTCTTCCTGCCTGCACACAGTTTGAAACTTGGGGGCTTGAAGACGGATGGAAATACGGGGACGAAGTTATTCTTATGCCTCAGGTTGTTGATGCGCCGTACGAGACTAAAAGCGATTTCGCAATCTGTTCTTTGGTGGCAGAAAAACTGGGGGTTAAAGAAAAATACACCGAAGGAAGAAATGAAAAAGAATGGATTGCCTATCTGATTGAGGAATACAGAAAAACCCGTTTCCCCGATGTGCCCGCGTTGAAGGAATTCGAGGAATCGAATATCGGTGTTTATTCAACCCCTATTACCAAACCGCATATCGCATTCGCCGATTTCAGGAAAGATCCCGTTAAGCATAAACTTAATACCCCTTCGGGAAAGATTGAAATATTCTCAAGGCAGTTATTCGAAAAAAACAATCCTAAGGAAATTCCGCCGGTTCCTAAATATATTCAGGAATGGGAAAGCCCGTTCGGAAAAGAGGCGGACAAATATCCGCTTCAGGTAATCGGAAATCACTATCTTGAACGGGTTCATTCTACACACGATAATAATGCAATTACAAATGAAGCTTTTCCGCAGAGGGTTTTCCTTAATCCCGTTGATGCAGTTAAAAGGGGACTAAAAACGGGAGACAAGGCAAAAGTATATAACGACCGTGGAATTATGATTATTCCCTGCAGGGTTACAAGCCGTATTATGCCGGGGGTTATAAGCATTCCGCAGGGGGCATGGTGGACCCCCGATGAAAACGGAATTGACAGGCGCGGGAATGTTAATGTGCTTACTTCGGAAAGGTGGACCCCGCTGGCATTCGGAACGGCACAGCATACTATAATGGTTCAAGTGGAAAAGGCATAAGGAGATTGAATGAGTAAACAATACGGTTTCTATGTCGATTCAAGCTATTGCTCGGGATGTAAAACCTGCCAGGCCGCATGCATAGATAAGAATAATCTGGATAGGGGCGTGCTCTGGAGAAGGGTTTACGAGGTTAACGAAGGGGGATGGAAAAAAGTTGGGAACGCGTGGGTGCCTAATGTTATAGCTTATAATGTGTCCCTTTCATGCAACCACTGCGAAAACCCGCTGTGCGTTAAAAACTGTCCGACTACCGCTATGCATAAAGACAGCCGTGGAATTGTAACCGTTGACGAAAACAAATGCATAGGATGCCGTTACTGCGAATGGTCATGCCCGTACGGAGCCCCTAAGTACAACGAAAAGAAAGGGGTAATGAGCAAGTGCAATTTATGCGCCGATTTTATTGAGGAAGGTAAGGATCCGGCATGTGTTGCCGCGTGCCCCATGCGTGTCCTCGAATTCGGCGAAATGGATGCACTTAAGAAAAAATACGGCTCAGTAAATGAAGTGTTTCCCCTTCCGCCCGGGGGAATTACTAAACCTTCGGTCGTAATTAAACCGCATAAAAGCGAGGCCGATGTTAAGAGTATTTCCGCCGCAATAAATAACAGAGAGGAAGTGTGATGAGAGGAACTGAACTTGCTTTGGTCTTTTTTACCGTTATTATTCAGGCCGCTGTTGGAATGACCTTCTTTTTCGGAATTGCAGGGAGCAGTGCGGTCTGGAAAAACAGTCTTGCGGCTAATAAAATTGTAAGCGATAAAATCCTTTATTTAATCTGCGCTTTATTCACGCTTGGACTCATTATTTCGTTCCTTCATCTGGGGAATGTTAAAAACGCGTTTTACGCTTTTAATAATCTTAAAACATCATGGCTGAGCAGGGAAATTCTTTTTGCGTCCATGTACGGCGCTTTTCTTTTTCTTTTTACATTTATTTATGCAAAAAACCTTTTAAGCATTCCGCTCCAGAATATTATGCTCATTCTGTCCGCCGCGGCGGGCATAGTGCTTGTGTTTGTTATGGCGCGCGTATATATGATTGAATTTGTACCTGCCTGGAACAGCATGTTTACTCCTCTTAATTTTTACCTTACTTCATTCATTGCCGGCGGGGCAGTTTTTATTGCCGCTTTTTCCTTTTTGCTTAATAAGTACGGCATGCAGGGGGAGCAGAATATATTAAAAATAATGTCAGCCGCTCTTTTCCTTCTTATTCTTGCCGGATTGATAATATGGCTTTTGCAGATTCTTTTCCTTTCGAACGGGGGAAGAGGCGCTGTTGACAGCTATAACCTTTTTATTCAGCATAACATCCTTCTTGCCTCGGTAAGAATTATATTGCTGATAGCGGCGCTGATTTTACTGGCTTCCTTTTATATGGGATTAAAAAAGGGAATTGTAAGCGTAAACTATATTTACATTGCATCGGCCGCCGCGGTTATAGCGGAACTTGCAGGAAGGTATATCTTCTATTTCATTTTCGCCAAGATTGGCGTTTAAAAAAAGACACTCCGGGTGCTGAGCCGGAGTGATCGGGGGTGTCTGAGGGTTTGGGGGGTGTGTGTGTGATGCTAATAGGTTATATAATTATTTCTTTTCAGCGCGGTTGTGTTTTTTCTTCCAAATTTTCTTTGATGCTACTGCCTGGTCTTTTTTAATTTCTTTCCTTTCGGCTTTCGTTACTACTCCGTCGGCTTTTGCCGCAGCCTTTTCCTTCTGAATCTTCTTCTGCTCCTTCATCAGGTTCTTAGTCTCTTTCTTTGTAAGCTCGCCGCTCTTAACGCCCTGCTTAATTCGGGTAATCTGCTTCTTCTGGGTTTTGTTTATTTGCGGGGTCTGTGTCTGCGCAAAAGAGATGGTTGCTCCTAATGCGATTATTGCGAAGATATAAAATGCTTTTTTCATTGCCGTTTCCTTTTGTTTTCAATTTCTATTTGTTCGACAAACAGAAGCGGCACCGGGTTTCAGGAAAACGGTTAATAAAAAATTAAAAAGAATTAATTGTATGTTAGAACAATATTTTAAGCGAACAGCGCCAGTACGGCCAGCACTGTTATTATCACCATTGTAACGCTTACTTCATTCCTTTTGCCGGTTACAAATTTTATTATAACCCACGATAAAAATCCCCATATAATGCCCTGTGTAATGGAATAGGTAAGGGGAATAAGAATCATTCCGAAAAAGGAGGGTATTGCGTCATCCAGAATGCTCCAGTTAATTTTAATTACCGGCTTCATCATAAATACGCCCACTAAAATAAGCGCGGGTGCCGTAGCTATCGGGGGAATAATTGAAAGAAGAGGGGAGAAGAACATAAACGGAAGGAACAAAATTCCGGCCGCAACGGCGGTCAATCCTGTTCGCCCCCCTTCTTCAACGCCGGCGGCAGATTCGATGTAGCTTGTTGAAGAGCTTGTGCCCAGCGGCCCCGATATCATTGTACCGAATGCATCCACAATAAGTGATTCTTTTATCCTTCTCGGTTCCCCCGTTTCGTCAATCAGGTCGGCTGCTTCAGATACTCCTATGAATGTGGAAATTGAATCGAACATATCGGTAAACAGGAATGCGAATATTACGGGCCAGAGTGAGAATTTCAGCGAACCGAGAAAGTCGAGTCTCATAAGAAGGCTGAAATCGGGCCACGATATTAATCCATTCCACGTTACAAGTGTAGATGTGCCGTAATTAATTGATGAAGCATTGCCCCATAGCCTGCCTATTGGTATTGATAATAATGTGGTAAATAAAATGCCTATTATTAATGCCCCTTTAACCCTTTTTATAACCAGTATGGCCGTGACTATAAGTCCGATAAGGAATGTTATTATAATGGGATTCATTTTGGCAATAGATACAAGTGTTGCCTGGCTGCTTACAATAAATTTGGCATTCTCAAATCCGATTAGCGTTATGAATAATCCGATGCCTGCCGATATTGCATAGCGGAGCTGGCGCGGTATCGATTTTAATATCATTGTGCGTATATTAAAAACGGAGAGAAGAATGAATATTACTCCCGACCAGAAGACGGTTCCGAGAGCTGTTTCCCATTTAACTCCCATACCCAAAACAACAGAGTATGCAAAGAACGCGTTAATGCCCATGCCGGGGGCCATTACAATCGGGTTCTTGGCATAAATTCCCATCGCAATACTGCTGAACGCGCTTACAAGAACGGTGGCAGTTAGAACGCCCGAAAACGGCATGCCCGCCGCGGAAAGGATTGCCGGATTAACTACTATAATATACATTGTTGCAAGAAACGTTGTAATGCCGGCAAGAATCTCGGTCCTAAAATCGGTGCCGTTTTTTTTGAAATCGAAAAAGTTTTCCATTCCGCCCCCGTAATAATTTAATGTTATTACATATTTTGCAAAATAATAAAATTATATCTGTTATGTAATATTATTTTAAACGGAAAGAGATGAATGAGAGTTAAAGAGTAAAATAGACTGTAGTGCCTTTATCGGGTGCCGATTCAATCCAAATTACTCCCCTATGCTTTTCAATTATTTTTTTTGCAATCGATAATCCCAGCCCGATACCGGGGAACTCAAATTCGCTGTGGAATCTCCTGAACGGGGCGAAAATTTTATCGTTATTTTCCGAAATGAATCCTGTGCCGTTGTCTTTAAGGGCGAATACGATTTTTCCATTCCTTTCAACACGCTTTAATTCAATTGCGGGCATTGCTGTTTTTGAAGAGAACTTGCAGGCATTGCTTAACAGGGCTTCAAGAAGCTGGGTTATAAGACCGTAATCGCCCCGCGCCTCAAGTGCATCTTCAACTTTAAGCTCGAATGCTTTGTCCTGGTATGCGGATTGAATTTCCTTGGCAATACTTCGCGCCATTGCGGTTATGTTCAGATCGGTATAATCAAGTGAATGGTAGTTGAGCCTTGAAAGCCGTAGAATTCCATCTATCAGCTCGTCCATTTTTAATGCGGACTTCTTAATTCTTTCTAAGAATCCTACTCCTTCATTATCGAGGGGTTTGTTGGTGTAATCTTCTTTAAGGGCCAGCAGGTATCCGTTAATGGCTCGCATGGGGGCGCGCAGGTCGTGCGAAATTGCATAGGTTAGGCTTTCAAGGTCTTTGTTTGTTTTTTCAAGCTGCTGCGTGCGCGAGGCAATTTTAGCTTCAAGTTCCGAATTCAATTTCTGCAGTTCAAGTTCTGCTTCCTTCCTTGCTTCCGATTCCTTTATTATGCCCCATGTTTTCATCCCGTAATAGGCAAAAAAGGTGCCTGCGGCAAAGAAAGTAATAATTATGAAAAAGAGTTTATTCCGGTAGTTTATAAGGGAATTTAAAACATCCCCTTCGGCTGTGGATACAACTATTGACCAGTTTGTGTTGGGAATATGAACGGGCACATAAACGGCATATCTTTTCCCTTTAACTTTATTCTTCTGCGGAGCATAATTATAAACCGCAAGTCCGCTGTCGCCGGCCATCATCTTCTTTGCCATTGCAAGCATGTCGGGGTCATCGAGCGATGTTTCATAAACCGATTTGCCTACACTGCCAGGCACGGGGGAGTAAAGTTCCGTTCCGTCGCGGCTTATCATCCATGCATAGCCGCTTTCGCCAATTCTGATATCTTCAAGAAATTTTTTGCCTGCGGCCTCTACTTTTAAAATGCCTCCTATCGAGCCGTCAAATTTGCCGTTCCTCAAAACGGGCACGTGAATGGCTATTGCGTTGTACCCCTGCACGGCGTAAAATACGTCGCTTATTACCGGCTTGCGGTATTTAATTATATCCTTTATGTGCTGTTCGTATAAGATATTCTTATTGGTAATTTTTAACTGCGGAGGGGCATATATAATGGTTCCTTTCTCATCAACCCTTACAACGCTTCCAAGCTGGTTCTTCCGCGCTTCGTAAAAAGAATCTATCTGCTTTTTGCCCCCGGGGGTTAAATTTACTATTTCACCGTCACCGGCAAGAATTGAAAACTGGTTTAACCACGAATCGATATACTGCTCAAGCCCCTTGGCCGCCTGTTTGGCATGCACTAACTGGCGGGCGTTAAGCTCTTCTATGGTTCTTTCCTTTTCTGCTTTATAAAGGAAATAAAAGAGGCTTAAGCAGACAATGAATAAAAATATGCTTATAAACGACCAGATTTTATAATTCAATTGGACCTTTCTCTTAAAAAAGTTTTAAAGAATTATTTATTCAATTACGGGGCTGTGCATAGTATCACGGCTTCGGCTGTTACCGTAGAACTCAAACCGCCCCTTGGTATTATCGTAAGATATGAAATAAATTTTAATCTTTAGTGATGAGAATGTAAAAAGAAAAGGATAAAAAGTATTTAAGAATAGAAGGGGGGAATTTTTCAATTCCCCCCTTAATTTGGTTATTTCTTGAAGAATTTAATCGAAAGCCTAAAAATAAAGTAAATAAGCACAACAACGCCCGCGGCAAATATCGTATCGCCGAAAGAGCGGAGCCATCTTAATGTGTTCATGAGAGGTGACTGTAAAAATTCAGCGCTTCTTGCGTACCAGTATCCTTCTGTTACCGATGCCCATGTCTGCATTAAACCAACAGGTAAAAGGCTGAATACTACCATAGCGAATAAACCGAAGTTAATTGCCCAGAACGAGAATTTAAGCTGTTTTTCGCTCCATTCAATATCGGGTCGTATTGAGCGTAATGTGAAAAGCATTAATCCTATAC
>DAHYUM010000050.1 GCA_027398005.1 bacterium | reverse complement strand
ACGGTGGGGAAGAGGCAGGCAATTCAATTGCCGATATCTTATTCGGTAATGTGAATCCTTCGGGTAAATTGAATGTTTCGTTCCCGCAGAGCGTTGGCCATTTACCTGTTTATTATAATTACTATCCTACCGATAAGGGGTATTATAAAAATCCGGGCAGACCCGATAAACCGGGGAACGATTATGTTTTTTCATCCCCCGACGCATTGTGGCCTTTCGGATATGGATTGAGCTACACAACTTTCAAAATTGATAACCTTGAAACGGATAAACAGAAATTGAAACCGGATGATGAGGTTAAAATTTCAGTTAACGTAACAAATACCGGAAGCAGGGAAGGGAAGGAAGTTGTGCAATTGTATGTAAGGGATAAAGTGAGTAGCGTGGTTACCCCAGTAAGGGAGCTTAAAAGGTTCCTTAAAGTAGCGCTTAATAAGGGGGAAAGCAGAACAGTTACGTTTAATCTTCCTATGAGCGAACTGGCACTTTATAATGCCGAAAACAAAAAAGTAGTTGAACCGGGGGAATTTGAACTTCAGATTGGCAATTCCTCTTCAAATATCCTTCTTAAGAAAACAATTGAAGTGGTAAAATAATATTTATTTCTTTTTGTCATTTAGCGTTCTAATTTTAATATAAAAAAGAAATCCAATTCTATCAGGGCCCACGGCATACAAGATGCCTGGGCGGCCTGAGAGAACCGGAAATATTACTTAGCTTCCTTAAAGCGGCGTGCCGCTTCATCCCAATTGATTACATTCCAGAAAGCTGAAATATAATCGGGGCGGCGGTTCTGGTAATGGAGGTAATAAGCATGTTCCCATACATCCAGCCCAAGAATTGGAGTCCCTTTTACCTCGGCAACATCCATCAATGGATTATCCTGGTTTGGAGTAGATGAGACAGCAAGTTTACCGTTCGAAATTGTAAGCCAGGCCCAACCCGAGCCGAAACGTGTAGCCGCCGCGGCCGAGAATTTCTCTTTAAATGAATCGAAAGAGCCGAACTCTGAATTGATTGCCGAAAGAAGATCCCCCGAAGGCTGTCCCCCTTTATTCGGACCCATTAGAGTCCAGAATAAGGAATGGTTAAAATGGCCCCCTCCGTTATTGCGCACCGCTGCAGGATATTTGGATATGTTTTTAAGCAGTTCTTCAAGAGAAAGCTTCTCCATATCGGTGCCTTCAACGGCTTTATTAAGGTTGGCAACATAGGCGGCATGGTGTTTTCCGTGGTGGATTTCCATGGTCCGCGCGTCAATATGAGGCTCGAGGGCGTCAAATTTATAAGGTAACTGAGGCAATTCGAATTTAGACATAAGTGTACTCCCTGTATTAGTTTTTAAATTACTTGTAATCGGATTGATTCCTGCGGCAGCAGCAAAAGATAATAATGAAGCCGAAACTAAAAATTTCCTTCGTTTCAAAATGTTATCCTTTCCTTAAAAATTATAATAATTAAGCTAAATATGGCAGCTGCATTTGTTTGCGGTATTAGGATTATTAAATACAAAACTGCCCGAAGCTCCTTCATCATTATAATCTATAAGGGTGCCGGATAAAGTGGACTGGCTTTCCGGATCGACAATAATGTTTAATTCGGGGTAGGGGATGAGGATGTCGCTCTCTTTTATCTTAGAATCGAAACCAAGCCTGTAAGTAATTCCCGCGTGTTTATTGCCAACAACAGTAATCCGGAGAGAGTAATCTCCGGATAGTCCGTTATCGTTTCTTAGAGCAAGAAATCTGCTTAAGGCTTTTTCGGTTACCTGTAACAAAAAACCGGTTTCAACTTTATAATTCATTCAGAAGAACTTTCAGCTAGTTTTGTACTGTTTCTGCTTCCTTTTCTTCCTTAACACCGGAATCAAAAGAAAAATTCACTTTCCAGGTAGAATTATCTAAACGGGTTATGTCGTTCTGCTTTTCGAGGTATTCGGCAAACTGGAGTGCTATTTTTTCGGCAGGACCGTATTTAACCTTTACCTCTTTTTTCTCGAAATAGCTCATAATAGCGTATTGAAGGTCGCGGAGAAATATATTGGAGTTATGAAATACTGGATATTTCTCTCTCATAAAGTTGAAAAACATTGTCTTGTTGTTCTGTAGTTCAGTAAGAATTTCCATATCCGCTCCTATAAGGGATAATTATATTATTTCACTCTTTAAAAATATTTATAAGATACCATAAAAAAAAAGCCCTTTCATAAAAAATTGAAAGAGCTTTTCAATTTAAAACTCTTATCTAAAAGCCGAGAAGCACAACGCAGTTCTTGGCCAGTTCAACAATGGGGGAGAAGTAGATACCGAAGAAAAGAACCGGCACTACAAGAAGAAGAACGAGGAATTTCTGGCTTAAACCGGGTATAATTTCTACCGGCTGAATTTTCGGTTTTACAAGGTACATGTGCTTTAATACCCTAATGTAGTAATAAAGAGACACAACCGAGTTCAAAACGCCTATAACGGCAACTACAAACATCTTGGCGTCTATGAGTGCCGAGAAGATGTAAAGTTTGCCTATAAAACCTGCCGTTGGAGGAAGACCTGTTAAGGATACAAGGAAAACAGCAAGGCTTATGCCTAGGAATGGGGAAGTATAGCCCAATCCGTCGTAATCATCTACATCCTCCGAACCGAGCTTATCGGCAATAAGCATTACTATAAGGAATGCACCGAGGTTCATTAACATGTAAACGAAGAAGTATATTAAAATTGCCGCAATACCCTGGTTTGAGAAAACCGCCAGGCCTAAAAGAAGGTAGCCTGCATGGGCAATGCTGGAATAAGCGAGCATTCTTTTAAGGTTGTTCTGCCACAGGGCCGAAAAGTTGCCGAGTGTCATCGTAAGTATTGCAAGAATTACTATTATCAACTTCCAGTCGAATATCGGGTTCAGCATCCAATAACCATTGTTAAGGGTCATTGCCGCGAATCCGGTTTTAATAAACCTTATTAAGAGGCCGAAACCTGCGGCCTTGCTTGCAACCGAAAGGAAAGCGGTAATTGTAATGGGGGAACCTTCGTAAACGTCGGGGGTCCAGAAATGGAACGGAGCGGCCGAAATCTTAAAGCCCATGCCTGCCATAACAAGAATAAGGGCAAAAGAAAGGGCAAGAACGTTAATTTGAGGGCTCTGGATAAGTGAATTGATTACGTACAGGTTTGTCGATCCGGTAAGCCCGTAAATGATGGAAATACCGAAAAGCATCAATCCCGACGAAACCGAGCCGTAGATAACGTATTTAAGCGATGCTTCGCTGTTTCTATCGCGCAGTTTTGTAAATCCCGCCAGAACATAGGATGAAAGGGAAAGAAGTTCCATTGAGAGATAAATCAGAAGGAAATCGGTAGCCGAAACCATTAGGAACATGCCGAGTATCATTCCGAAAATAAGTACGTAATATTCCCCAAGCCTATCGGTTGTTTTCTTAATCTCGTCTGAGAAAGAGGAGAAGAAGAGCACCAGAACGGCCGAAATGAGAATTAAAAGTTTAAAGAATGTACCGAATGAATCAACAGTAACCATTCCGAAGGCTTTGAAGGTAGATTTAGTAGCGAAACCGAAACCGGTTGTGCCGAACTGATGGATTACAAAGTATCCCGTAGCAAACAGTCCTAGCAGAGCAACGTATGGTATTAATTTCTTGTCCTTATGGAATATAAGGTCGAAAATCAACACAAGAATTAAAGAGGCCGAAACGGCAATTTCCGGTTTAATCAGCTTTAACGATTCGATTATATTTGATACATCCATTTTCTAATTCTGTCTTTTTAATATTGACTAAAATAAAACTTTAGCAAATCCGTTATTTACAAGATTAACAAGAGTATTAACCGAGGTAGTCATAATGTTAAGCATTCCCGATGGATAAACGCCAAGGAAAATGACAATTATCGAAAGGGGAACGAACATTAAGTATTCTCTTACATCCAAATCTTTAAGGTTAGCCCATTTTTCATTAAGCTTGCCAAGATAAACCCTCTGCAGGGTCCAGAGCATATAGCCTGCGCCGAGAAGGATACCGAGAGAGGAGAGTATTGAAAGAACCCTGATGCCTTCGACACTGAAAGAACCAACGAATACGAGAGCTTCCGAAACGAAACCGCTCATGCTCGGCAGGCCTATAGCGGCAAAGAAAGCCACAGTTACGAACCCTGCGTAGATAGGCATTTGAACCGCAAGACCACCGAATTCATCGAGGCCTCTTGTATGGGCTCTATCGTAAATAACGCCTACAATAAGGAAGAGCATAGCGGTAATTGTACCGTGGTTGAACATCTGGAATACAGCGCCGCTTATACCGGCTGTTGTTAAGGATGCCATACCTAAGAGCACATAACCCATGTGCGATACCGAAGAGTAGGCTATGAGCTTCTTGAAATCTTTCTGGGCCAGCGCCACAAATGCGCCGTATAAAATATTTATCATTCCAAAGAGCGCTATCCACCACATCAGCTGTTTGGTAATATCGGGGAATATAGGATAGCTTATTCTCAATATGCCGTAAGTACCCATTTTAAGAAGAACACCCGCCAGAATAACGCTTATAGGCGTAGGAGCCTCAACGTGCGCGTCGGGCAGCCATGTATGGAACGGGAACATAGGAATTTTAATTGCGAAACCTACAAACAGGGCTATGTAAGCTATAAACCTGAGGTTCGACGGATTGAAAGGAGAGAGTATTCCGTTTGCCGAGAAGTTTGAGGGGTCCATCATTGCAAGAAGGTTGAATGTATGAACCTTGGTTCCGTCGGCAAGTGTTTCGAACGCGCTGAAGTAAAGCCCGATCATTACGAGAAGCATGAATACCGAGCCGAATAAAGTATAGATGAAGAACTTAATGGCCGCATATTCTTTTCTCGGGCCTCCCCAGATGCCGATAAGGAAGTACATAGGGAGAAGCATTAATTCCCAGAAGATATAGAAGAGGAAGAAATCGAGGGAAACAAAAACTCCCATCATACCCGTATCGAGGAGAAGGAATAAAGCGAAATAACCTTTAATCGATTTTTCGATATTCCATGAGGAAAGGGTGGCGATGAACGAAACAATGGCGGTAAGAAGAATCATTGGCATGCTTATACCGTCAACACCGAGGAAATAATCGATTTTAACGGTTCCAAGCCACGATACTCCCGGTACCTGAATCCATCTGAATTTTTCTATGAACTGAAATGAGCTCTGCTGAAATACGCCCTGAGCATTATAATTGAAATTCAGCAGCATTACTACCGCAACTACCAGCTGAATTCCTGTTATAAGAAGGGTGGTGTATTTGATTGTTAACGCCTGCTCTTTTTTCAAGAACATAATAATTATCATCCCTAATACGGGAAGAAATGTTACTAACGATAAAATTGGAAATCCTGCCATGTCAAAAATCAGCCCTATTTTTTAAAAACTTTTTTTATTAAATAAACCAATTAATAAGGTTTGAAAACAAGCATTATAATAATTATTGCGAATACTACGAATATTACATAAGTCTGTACTTTACCCGTCTGCAGTTTCTTGAAATTGAGACCTATGAAACCGCTGAGGAATGCGGTGAAGTTTACAAAACCGTCAACCACAAAAGTATCGAACAAACCGCTGAGCCTTGAAACAAACCTTGTTACCGTGGCGGCGCCGTTTACGGCTCCGTCTATTATTACGCTGTCTATCCAGTAAAGCATTTTGCTGAATGCTAGTGTGCCTGCAATCCAGGTGGCATCGTATAATTCGTCTATGTACCACTTGTTAAGCGAGAATTTATGGAGCGGACGAAGTTTTTCTTCGAGCATATCGGCACTTATCTTCTTCCACTGGTAAATAAGGAACGCGAATAGGATGCCCAGGCCTGCCATTGCAATTGAAAGGAACATGGCAGGGTAGTGCGAAGCGTGCATAGCTTCGGTGTACATTTCGGAATGGGTAATTTCGCCGTGAACCGGTGCTTCTGCTTCGTGCAAGGCTGGCTCAGATGTTTCTGCTGCCGCAGTCTTTTCCTCGGTTTTCATAAAATTAAAACGTTGGTTCTGGGGAACAACAGTGTGGGGCGTTTTAACCCATTTTGAAAGGAACCATCCCTGGTCGGCCCCTACAGGATTAGGAGTATACCAGATGAAAATTGATAATGTAGCAAGAATTACTAATGGCGCGGCCATAACGAATGGAGACTCGTGCGCGTGATCGTATTTATGATGGTCTCTCGGTTCGCCGTGGAATGTAAGAATTACAAGACGGAACATATAGAAAGCGGTTAATAATGCTACTAAAAACCCGAGAGCCGGTATGAACCAATAGCCTGTCAATTTCCCGAATGTGAGAGTTCCGGCCAGAATGCCATCCTTGCTTAAAAAGCCCGATGTAAAAGGAATACCCGAAATAGCGAGCGTTGAAATTAAAAATGTATAATAAGTAATTGGTAATTTCTTTCTTAATCCCCCCATATTCCTTATGTCCTGTTCGTGGTGCATAGCGTGAATAACGGAACCGGAACCGAGGAAGAGGCATGCCTTAAAAAACGCGTGCGTTACAAGATGGAAGAAGGCGAATGAATAGGCGCCTACGCCCAATGCCATAATCATATAGCCTAACTGGCTTACGGTTGAATAGGCGAGCACCTTTTTAATATCGTTTTGCGTAAGGGCTATTGTAGCGGCTATAAAGGAAGTAACTGCGCCGATAATAGCAATTACCGTCATAGCGTCGGCTGTAAGCATTGCAAAAATTCTAACAACCAGATAAACGCCGGCGGCAACCATTGTAGCGGCGTGTATAAGCGCGCTTACAGGTGTAGGGCCTTCCATAGCATCGGGCAGCCAAACGTGCAGAGGGAACTGCGCCGATTTACCGACGGCTCCCATAAACACAAGAATTCCTGCGGCTGTAAGCCAGGCCGGGCTGTTAAAGGGGAGGTGCCCCATCGAAATCTGTTCAAAAATTTTATCGAACGTGAAAGTATGATAATTCGTAAAAAGAATTAAAATACCGGCGAACATTCCAATATCGCCTACGCGGTTAACTATAAAGGCCTTCTTGCTTGCGTCGGAAGCCGATTTCTTCTCGAACCAGAATCCGATAAGCAGGTAAGAGGAGAGGCCTACAAGCTCCCAGAAGATGTACATCATAAGAAGGTTGTGGGTAAGAACTATGCCAAGCATAGAGAAGGTGAAAATACCCAGATATGAGAAATAACGGTTATATCTCGGGTCTCCGTGCATATATTCAATAGAGAAGAGATGTACCAGAAAGCTTATTAAGTTAACTACAATAAGCATTAATGCGGTTAAATTATCAATCTTAACGCCAATTTCGAAATTAAGAGTGCCAATTCCCGGAACATTGCTGAACTTGAACCAGTCAAGCGATGCAACTATATCGTGAGGATAGTAGGAGAGCTTGAAGAATGCTATAGTCAGCGATATCAGCAGGGTAGCGGAAATGATTAGCATCTCAAATAAATACATTTTTGAGAATTTTTTACCCGTAAGGACAACAACAGCAAAGCCCAATAAGGGTAGAAAGAGCGTTACAATCGATAAAGTAATTAGTAATGATTCAGTCATCTGTCTTATTCTTTTAAGTTACTAATTTCGTCTACGTTTACATTAGAATAGGTTTTATAGATATTAAGAACAATTGCAAGAGCAATCGCGGCTTCGGCAGCGGCAAGAACAATTACAAACAATGCGGCAATCTGCCCGTTGAGGCCGAAATTTCCGTAGCGGGAGAAAGCGACAAAGTTGATATTTGCTGCGTTCAGAATTAATTCCACTCCCATAAGAACCATAACAGCGTTCTTTCTGGTTATTATGCCGTAAATGCCAAGCGAAAAGAGTATCGCACCTATCACCAAGAAATGTGTTAATCCAACTTGAAGCAATTTACTCTCCTGTTAAATAAAAATTATAATTAAAAGCCGGGCAAAACCAGAGCCCCGGGCTTAAAGTGATTCCTTTTCTCTTCTTGCAATTGAAGCCGCCCCTACGAGCGCGATAAGAAGAAGCATTGCAAGCAGTTCGAATATGAGCGCATAATCCGAAATGAGGGTTTCGCCCAATCCGTAAGCCGTTGTTGCAGGTATTGGCGCCGGCATTGAATACCAACCGGTCCATACCATAATTGAAACTACGAGCCCCATAAAAACGCCGATAACAATTGAAGCCGTAAGAACGTTTAATGTGCCTGTTTTAATTTCGACGCTTGTAATTTTGTTGGTAAGCATAACGCCGAAGATGATTAAAACGAGAATACCCCCAACGTAAACCATTATCTGCACAATAGCTAAAAAGTCGGCTGCCAGAAGCACATAAATCCCGGCAACGCCGAAGAAAGTGAGCAGAAGCGCAAAAGCCGCGTGAACAATGTTCTTAGTGGTAACAACAAGCATTGCCGAACCAATGGTTATAAGGGCAAACAAATAAAAGATAATATCGTAAAGAGTCATTTATTTACTCGGTTTTATTTTGATCTGCCGGTTTGGCTGCTGCGGCTGCTTTAGCAGCTGCCTTTTCGGCTTCAAATTTTTCATAATTAGCTTTTTTCTCTGCTGATTCCGCTTCCGAAAGAGATGCGAATTTGTAAATGAGGCTCTCTCTTTCAAATTCGGAGTATTCGTAAACGCTGGTCATCTTAATGCACTCTGTAGGGCAGGGGAAAACGCATAACTGACAGAAACAGCATTTAGCAATATCAATATCGAACTGTGTAACCCAGAGTGCTTTCTTCTTTCCGTTCGAAGTGGTGCCTACCGGATCGGTAGGGGTGCTTTTAACCGTATCGATTGTAATACAGCTAACCGGACAGGCTTTAGAGCACTGTTCGCATCCTATACAGTCTTCGATGTTTACATAGAGCCTGTTGCGGGCCCGATCTACCATCGGCACTTTAACTTCGGGATACTGAATTGTAACCGCACGGGTAAATAAATGTTTAAAGGTAATTTTCATACCGACAAATGCGGTATAAATTCCATCCCAAGTATTTCTTAAGTATTGTCTCATTATTATAATAAACTAATTATTCCAATTATAATTAAATTTAAAAAAGCGTAAGGAATTAAATATTTCCAGCATAAAGCCATAAGCTGGTCAACACGGAGTCTCGGTAAGGTCCATCTTAGCCATATCTGTACGAATACGAAGAACAATCCCTTTGAAATGAACCAGAAAGCCTGTTCAAAAGGAATCATCCAGTGTATGCCGAGCATATTGCCGAGATAACCAACAGGGGACTGATAGCCGCCGAAGAATAAGATTGATACTATAGCCGAAACCGCGAACATGTTGGCATATTCGGTAAGCATAAACATAGCGTATTTAATGCCGGGGTATTCGGTAAAGTAGCCTGCAACCAGTTCCGATTCGGCTTCGGGAATATCGAACGGGGTCCTGTTAACTTCGGCCAGTGTGGAAATATATATGATGATAAAACCAATAATCATGAAGGGAATTAATAAAAACTTGGATAAGCTTAAGCCGGGGCCCCCTAAAATGTACCAGTTCCAGAATGATGAGGTCTGCATTTCGCTTATTTTTGTAAGACTTAAGGTACCGGTTAACATAATCATTCCAAGCACTACAAGGGCAGTAGGAATTTCGTAGCTTACAATCTGCGCAGCAGACCGCATAGCGCCGAGCAGGGAGTATTTATTGTTTGAAGACCATCCTGCCATAAGAATACCGATAACCATAAAGCTGGAAACCGCCAGAATATAGAAGAGGCCCAGTTCAATTTCGCTTCCTATAAGCTTGCTTGAGAAGGGAATAGCTGCAAAAGCGGCAAAACTGCCTGCAAATACAAGCACCGGGGCAAAATTATAAAGGGGTTTATCTGCTTCGAGAGAAACAGGCGCTTCTTTCTGGAGAATTTTCAGAAAGTCTGCTATAAGCTGTAAGGAACCATGCCATCCCACACGCATCGGGCCCAGGCGGTCCTGCATATGAGCGGAAACCTTTCTTTCGAGCCAAACGGCAAAAAGAGTAAATAATAAGATAAATACAAGCGGAACCGCTGCAGTTAACAGCATTGCAAGTATTTGATTTCCCAGTAATTCATTTAGAAATTCGTACATTATCTATCGACTTCTCCTAATACTATATCAATACTCCCCAGAATTGCCATAATGTCCGAAATTAAATGCCCTCTGGTAAGGTCATCCATAATTTCGAGATGGACAAATGAAGGGGGTCTTACTTTAACTCTGAATGGATTTGTATTTCCGTCGCTTATAATAAAGTAGCCTAATTCGCCGCGCGGATTTTCAACTCGTGTATATACATGTCCTTTAGGGGGTTTAATTCTTTTAGGAATAGCCGATTGAACATCCCCTTCGGCAGGCAGCTGATCCAATGCCTGTTCAATAATTTTAACGCTTTCCAACATTTCCTGAACGCGGACGTAGTAACGGTCCCAGGTATCGCCTAAGGTGCCCTGAAGCCCCTGGCCGGTAATAACATTAAAATCGAATTTATTATAGATAGAATAAGTATCGTCTCTTCTTAAATCGTAAGCCAGACCGCTTCCGCGAAGGGTAGGGCCGGTACAACCGTAATTGATGGCGGTATCCAACGGGAGCACGCCGATATTGGCTGTTCTTTCTATAAAAATCTTATTATAAGAGAGTAAATTGTTAACTTCGGTAACCGTAGGTTTGAAAGATTCGAGAAATTCGCGTGTCATTCTAACAAAATCAGGGTGAATATCGTGTGAAAGCCCGCCAACCCATATATAATTGTAAAGGAGGCGTGCTCCGCATGTCATTTCGAATAATGTAAGAATTCTTTCACGGTCGCGGAATAAATAGAGGAAAGGAGTCCATGCTCCAATATCGAGGCCAAAAGTGCCAACCGCAACTGCGTGCGATGCAATTCTCTGCAATTCCCCCATAATAACACGTATATACTCAACTCTTTCAGGAACCTGAATACCGCATAATTTTTCAACAGCAAGGGCATAGCCCCAGTTATTGTACATAGAAGCAAGGTAATCCATTCTATCTGTGTAGGGAACAACCTGATTATACATCATTGCTTCGCAATGTTTTTCAAAGCATCTATGTAAGTAACCGATATGGGGAGTTACTTTGGTAACAAGTTCACCTTCAATTTCCAGTTCGAGCCTAAGCACACCATGTGTAGAAGGGTGCTGAGGACCCATATTCAAAACCATTCTTTCCGTTTTAAGCGCCATTTTTCCTCATTTTCAAAGAAAATGTACTAATTGACTTTCATGCCGAGATAAAATTCAGGATTTTTATAATCCTTTCTGAGAGGATATCCTTCCCAATCGTAAGGCATTAAAATTCTAATAAGATTGGGATGGTTAAGGAAGTTAATGCCCAAAAGGTCAAAAGCTTCTCTTTCGTGCCAGTCCGCACTTCTCCAAACGTAGGAGACCGATTCAACATCGGGGTTTTCCCTTGGAGCTGAGACTTTAAGTGTAACTCTATGTTTAAGATAAACAGAATCGAGGTGGTAGTAAACGCTCAAAGTGCCCCCGGTAATAACATCGTGCCCCTGTTCATCCTTGGTTTTAGTTCCGTTAGCGTCGTCTACACCGCTTAAAAGCATTAAACTATCGAACTTCAATTCTTCGCTATCCCTTAAAAAAACGCAAATATCCTTAATTTTCAAAGGATCTATGGAAATAAGAGGTTCGGTTGGCAAAGAGGCATCAATACCCAAAACAGCATCGGGAAACTGAGCTTTCAGTATTTCAAAAATTTCTTCTCTAGTCTTCATACGGTTTTTTTCCGCATAGATTCATTTCTAATTTTTTCTTGTAGTTTAAGAAGCCCTTCAAAGAGTGCTTCGGGGCGGGGAGGGCACCCGGGTACATAAACGTCAACCGGTATTACTCGGTCGACCCCTTTAAGAACGTGATAGCCGTGCTCCCAGTAAGGTCCGCCGCTGTTTGCGCAGCTTCCCATTGAAATAATGTACTTCGGATCGGGCATCTGTTCATACAATCTTTTAATTCTGGTAGCCATTTTCAGGGTAACTGTACCCGAAATGATTATAGCGTCGGCCTGACGCGGAGTATTACGGGGAATAACCCCGAAACGGTCAAAATCGTAATGTGCAGCGGATGTTGCCATCATTTCAATAGCGCAGCAGGCAAGGCCGAAACCGAGCTGCCAAACTGAAGAAAGGCGGGCCCAATTGAACAAATCATCCACCTTTGCTATTACGATGTTACCTTCTGAAAATTCTTTATCTAGTAAACCCATAATCTCATTCTATTTGTTGTTTTAACTACTCTTTTTTACTAAGGACTTTATCCAGTTCCGGAGGTATGGGGTGCGGGCGTGCCCATTCCAAATCTCCCTTACGCCATTCGTAGGCCATTCCCAGACCTAATATTACAAGAAATATTATGCCTGTAAGGAAACCGAAGATTCCGAATCCCTTATAAACAAGCGCCCAGGGGAAAAGAAGTACAACTTCGACGTCAAAAATAAGGAAGATAAGTGCAACAACGTAAAAGCGGATATTAAACTTTACCCAAGGTGAGCCTACCGGGTTCTCGCCGCACTCGTAAGTAAGAAGTTTTTCGTGTGTTGGGCGGTTGGGGCTTACAAGTTTGGCTGCTATTATAGCGATTGTCACAAAAATAGCGCCAAGTAATATGAATATAAATACTTTTCCAAATTCAGTTAACATAAGCATTCAAAATAAGTTGGTGCAAAATAAAACTACTAAGGCTGAATGTCAAGTTTGGAGATATAAATTTTGGATTAAAATGCTTTTTCATCCGATTTTTTTATGATGTAATTGAACCATCTTTTATTTAAATTTATAGTGGCACAAAATAAACAACAGGAATTGAGATGAAAAAATTAACCATCCTCCTATTTTTCTTTCTTCTTTTCGTCACAGGTGTAGTTAACGCCCAGGCTGTTTCTAAAAAATGGGTTATTGTACAGGATCTCGATGACCGGATTGTTTATCTTGATACCACCACCATAAGGGAATTTGACAGCAAACTGACTGTCTGGAGCCTGGTTATTTACCGCGAACCGAAGGAAATCAACTCAATTCAGCAGAAAGTTGCCCAGATAAAATCGCAGTTCATGATTAATGAGCCTTTTAATAAGTACAGTGTTATCGGAACTCTCTATTACGACAGCAAAGGGAAGATGATAGGGGAGACCTCTCTGCCCAATTATTCATACAGTAACGATAACCTTTCCATACCGATAGTTGAAGGCTCTACTATTGACGTGCTCAGGAATAAAGCCAAGGATTATATTACTACGGGCAAATTTGCAAACGAAAGAAGCGAATTCCTAAAGAACTACGATAAGAATGTTGTTACCAAGGATAGCGACATTAATAAGGGGAACGAAAATACGAAGCAAGACTCAACCGCAGATAATAAAGGAATAGATGAAGCGGCAATGGAAAAGCTTAAAGAAGTTACTCAAGCCGCGCCTCCGGTTAAAGATACTACCCTTAAAGGTAATAAAACCGGAAATGTTGTGAGTGTTAAAAAAGATACTATGAAAGCAGGCATAGAGGGGATGAATGAGCTGGTTAATACTAAAATTGACAGCACTAAAATTAAAGCGATGAAGGAAAAATCGATTCCGAAAGATTCAGTTGCGGCCGCAGTGCTTAAAAAGGAGATTGCCGCAGATAGTAAGGATGAATCGATTCAGAAAATAGAAGCGGATACTGTAGTGCCTGAAAAGAAAGAGGGCATAGCTGTTAATAAAAAGGAGAACAAAAAGGCAGAAGTAATTAAAACGGAAGAACCTCCTGTTTCAGTAATTAAAAAGGAAGAGATGCAGACCGCTTCCACTTCGGAATATGATTTTGCGAAGGAGACAAATCCAACCGGAGTGATTTTTACCGACGGAAAACTGTACTGTTTCCAGGTCTCTTCATGGAAAACCAGGGCACAGGCCGAAAAGGAAGTAAGCAGGCTTAAAGATAAAGGGCATAATGCCTTTATTCAGGAAGCCGAACTGGGTAAAAAGGGAACCTGGTACCGGGTTAGAATAGGATTTTTTAATTCCCTTAAGGAAGCCGTTGCTTACAGGAAAAAAGTAAGATAATCAGTTCAAATCATAGTCCCTTTTAAGGGAACCCTTCAGTTCCTTTAAGCGTTTAAAAGATAAAGCGCTTAAAGGAAGAAAATGAAAATTACATTGGTTGTTCTTGCATTATTTACAGCATTTATGCTGTTTAACGCCCGACCGTTTAATTATGAAAATTCAAGCACTTACCCCGATTCCCTTAAACAAAACTTAAATCCAAAAGCAAATTCAAAATTAAAGGATGATAATAAAATGCAGATTGTGAAGAGCGATGAGGAATGGAAAAAGGTACTCACCCCTATGCAGTATGATGTTTTAAGGAAAAAAGGAACCGAGCGCCCTTTTACAGGGGAATACTGGGATAATTTTGAAAAGGGGGTTTATAAATGCGCCGGCTGCGGCGAGGTGCTTTTCAAATCAAATACTAAATTTGATGCCGGATGCGGCTGGCCCAGTTTTTACGACGCTATCGATAAATCCAAGATTATTGAAATTGACGATTATTCGCACGGTATGCACCGGATTGAAGTGATATGCAAAAAATGCGGCGGACATCTGGGGCATGTATTCCCCGACGGGCCTAAACCTACCGGGTTAAGGTACTGTATCAATTCGGCATCCCTTATTTTTGAAAAGGGAAAATAAACCTTTTCTCTTATCCATTAATTAGGCTTGAGTGCAATACAATCTTTAAACTTCAATTTCGGCAGTTAGTAGAACAATGACTGCCGAATTACCTTTCAATATTCGCCGGAAATAATAAATTTACCAGTACGATTTTCAATTATTATTAAGGGATGGGTATATGATATCGAGGCGCAGTTTCTTTAAAGCCGCTACATTAAGCGGTGTGGGGCTTTCCTTATTGCCCGGACGGGTTCAAAAAATTTTCGCAGGCATCAATACCGCAGAAAAACCGAAAACCAATATTGCGGATGCATTGAAATATCCGCGTAACGAAAATTCAATGCCGGGTAAATACCCCGGTAAAGTTGTGCATGTGTACGATAAAAGATCGGCTGTTGATAATAAGTTCGACGAAGATGTTATCTATAATATGGTTAAAGCCGGAATGCTTAACCTTACAGGCAAAAATGATTTGAAGGATGCCTGGCTTACATTTGTTTCGCCTAAGGATGTAATAGGGCTTAAAGTTAATCCCGTTGCAGGGGCTCTGCTTTCAACCAGTTTGGAGATTACACGGGTAATTATTAAACAGCTTGAAGAAGCGGGTATAAGCAGAAGCAAACTTGTAATTTGGGACCGCCGCGAGTTCGAAATGCACGAAGTGGGATTTACCGAGGACAATTTCCCCGGAATTAAAATTATCGGCACCGAAAGAAAGGATGCTAAAGGCTCATTCTACGATTCCGAAGGGAAGCTTTACGGAGAACAGATGATTGACAAAAACTGGTATTACTGGGCCGACTGCGAGGATAAGTACGATGCCGAAACAATTCCCTATATGGTTAACGAAGGGAAATATTCATATTACACTAAAATAGCCACACAAATGGTGGATAAAATAATTAATATACCAATATTAAAGAACGCCGGCTCATCGGTAACATTATGCCTTAAAAATCTCGCTTTCGGTTCGGTTTCAAATACGGGAAGACTTCACAAACAGCTTTGGCACGATACCTGCGCCGAGGTCTGCGCTTTCCCTCCGGTAAGGGATAAAGTGGTTTTAAATATAGCCGACGGCATTAAAGGTTGCTTTCAGGGGGGCCCGGGCGCTAATGCACAGTTTATAACTAATTATCATTCGGTGCTTGTAGGCACCGACCCGGTTGCTGTTGACAGGGTAGGGTATGATATAGTTATAAAAAAGAGAATTGAAGAGAAAATACAGAAAGCCGATTCGGCCGCCGGAAGAATTTATATGGATGCCGCAGAAAAACTGAAACTTGGCATTGCAGATATAAATAAGATTGAACTTAAAAAAATTGAATTGTCTTAATTAAACAGGAACAGCCGTGAAATTCTTTTACCCGTTACTTTTCTTTTTTTCAGCAGCCGCGCTGCTTTACGCTCAGAATGAATTGCCTAAAATTGAACCCGCGGATTTTGATGGGATTAAAATAAACCGGAGTGAGTTTTACGACGGCAGTTCGCTGTGGGGCTATATAGACGGGGGAGCCGACCTATACCTTGAATACGGATTTGACCGCCTTTCGGCTCAGGAAATTCAGGATGGCGGCAGCAAATACAGGGTTGATATATATAAGATGACCAGTCCCGAGGCGGCATACGGAATATTTTCAGTCTCAAGTTTCAAATGTTCTCAGCAGTCGGTATCTGAATTTTCGTGCGTTACGCCATATCAGGTGCTTGCCGCCAAAGGGAAGTATTTTATATCGGTTGTAAACGAAAAGGGGACGGCAGATGAGCAGAAATTTACAAAGGCGGTTGTAAATAAAATCCTTTCGCGTATAAGCGCATCCGGTTTCACTCTTCCGGCTCAATTGAAAGAAGTAAAATATATTAAAGATGTTAAATTCATCAACGGAATACTGGGCATACAGAACGCCCTGCCCGATTACGAGGCTTTCTTTACCGGAATTGA
>DAHYUM010000004.1 GCA_027398005.1 bacterium | reverse complement strand
GGGAAAACCGGAAAAAATATTTCTACGGTGGCAAAAAGAACTAAATAATTTCATAAACTTAAAGAAGAAATTTTTACTTTATTAGAAATAGGATATAAAATGAGAAAAACACTTCTGCTTTTCGCACTCATCTTGATAATGACCGCCTGTGGCGGCAAAAAAAACGACCCTGCCAATCTGGCCGATTTAAAGCCTGTTGACGCAAAAGGAGAATCATTCCTTTTCAAATATACTTTCCAGAAGGGACAGGAGCTTAAGTACAAGCTTACCACAATCAATTCGGCAGACGAAGAAATTAAAGCCGATTCAGTTTCGGGTACTAAAGTAAACGAAACCGCCAATTATACTATTGCCCTTTCGGCACTGGATGTTGATAAGGACTCTGTAGCGGAATTTAATGTAACCGTAACCGCAGTTGACCTCGACTCGAAAGTTAACGGGAATGAGACTAAATACAGCTCCTCCGATACCAAGATGAAGCCGGAAGAAAAGAAAGCTTTTATTCAGTACGAGGCTATTCTGAACAATCCTTTCCGTATGCGCGTTAACGGCAAAGGGGAAGTTCTTGAAGTAAGCAGAGTTGATAAAATTGTAGATAAAATTCTGGCCCTTAATCCCCCTCCAAAACCATTAACCATCGATGAGAAGAACACTTTAATCAAGAATATTTCCGAAGGAGCCATTCAGCCTTTGGTTCAGCAGTTATTCCGCTTAATGCCCGATAAAAAGCTTAAAGTGGATTCAACATGGACCTATTCATATCCAAACCAGGTAGGCCAGCTTCTTATTACAAATAAAGTTGTCTTTAAGTTCGATGAACTTTTAGGTGCAAGCGGCAATAAAATTGCCAAAATAAGCGCACAGATGATTCCGACTATCTCTGGGAATAAGAACATGACCGACGGTAAAATTGACGCTGTGTTCGATGACCCGAAGATTTCGGGGGGCGGAACCGCGTTTTTCGATGTTGAAGCAGGCATCCTGCAGAAATCGGAAACCTGGACCAGCCAGGAATTCAGGATTGTACTAACCTCAAGGGACCCGGCGCAGGGGAAAAAGAAAGTGGCTAGAAAACAATCTTCGAAGAATACACTTATTGTTGAGCTTATTAAGTAAATGAAAATTTATGAGGAGAAGATTTATTTCTTCTCCTCTACTACAACTCTAGACCCCTGAATAAAATTAACCACCAGCGAAGTTCCGTTTTTAATATACTCCCCGTCTGTAACCACATCAACCCTTTTGCCATTTATAACCGCGGTACCCGCCGGCCTTAAATCGGTCAGTGCAATCCCTTCGGCTCCTATAAGCGATGTAAGATCGAGACTGGAGGTATAACCCGATGTGGATGAAATTTTGGACTGGAGAATAAGGTTATTCCACATCTTTGTCTTGGGTAAAAAGCGGGATAGAATGTAAATAAAAACTGCGGTCATAAGGAATGATGATGCCAGCTGGATTATGGCGTTGGAAATATCATTCGGGTCGGTAATGGAAAAATCGCCTACCAGCCCCAGGAACAAACCTGAAATCATTAATAATATGCCTACCACCCCCACAATCCCGAATCCGGGTATCACAAAAATCTCGAGCAGAAGAAGGACTACCCCAATAATGAAGATTACAATCTCGAATGCCGATGCAAGATCGAGTATATAATTAGACCCGAAGAAGAGTAAAAGAGCAATAACCGCCAGCGAGCCGGGCCAGCCCCATCCGCCTGTTTTAATTTCCGTAAACAACCCGACAAGGCCGATCATTATTAAAATTGAAGTAACTATGGGGTGGTTAACAAACCGGACAAGGTCTTCGGCAAAATTCCCTTTAACTTCAACTATTTCGGCGCCGGCAAACCCTGCTTCTTTTTCGGCGTCTTCAATAGAATTGACTATCTTATCGGCTATGCCCACTTTTAAAGCTTCTTCCGAAGTAAGGGTAATCAGCTTAGTGCTGTCATCTTCAAGGTCGCTTACAACAATCCTTTCATCTACCATTCCCTCAGCAATATCGGCCCTGCGCCCGTTTCTTTCGGCTGTAGAACGCATTTCGGAGCGCATAAATGACTGGTATTTTTCAGATTGTTTTTCCCCCGTCTGGTCCACAACGGTGCTTGCTCCTATGCTTGCTCCCGGAACCATATAAATTTTTTCGCATGAAAGGGCTATCAATGCTCCCGCCGATATTGCCCTTCTATCTATAAATGCTATGGTTTTAACTTTGGAATTGAGAATTGCGTCTTTAATCTGTGTGGCGGCATCTACCCTGCCACCGAATGTATTTATATGGAATATTATGGCCTGGGCATTATTCTTTTCAGCTTCCGAAATTACCCGCTTAATAAAGGGAGCCATTCCAAGGTCAATTTCACTATCAATCCGGGCTAGATAAACCTTTTTATTTGAAGCACTTATGTCAACCAATAAAAGTAAAACGGCCAAAAGATAGAAGAACCTTCTCATAGAACCCCCTCTACAAAGTATTTTAGATAAATCTCCTAACTACTTATTTTGAAACGCGTAATTAAGAATCTTATAAACCAGTTTTGCGGCAACATAATTGGATTCGGGCTTGCTCTTTTCAGGAGCCAATTCAACAACATCGGCACCAACAACATTCCTGTTTTTGCCTACAAGGCGGAGCAGATCCATAATTTCATCCCAATACATGCCTCCCGGTTCAGGAGTGCCGGTGGCACTTACAACCGATGGATCGAAGCAGTCGATATCGAACGATATATAGACAGTACCGGTAAGGCGGTTAAGCACTTCCTGCTGCCACCCTTTAGCGTATGCTCCCGTTCTAATGCCCCGGGCATAGAATGTGGCAATGTTATTCTCTTTAATAAAACGTGCTTCTTCAATACACTGTGCCCTTATGCCTACCTGCACAAGGTTCTTATTGAACTCTGCTACACGCGCCATAACGCTGGCGTGGGAATATTCACTCCCTTCATAGGAATCCCTAAGGTCGGAATGGGCATCGAAATGGAGGATGGACAAGTTTTCATACTTCTCATTGTAGGCCTTAATAGGGGCGGAAGAAATTGAATGCTCACCGCCAAGAGTAACCACAAATTTATTATCCTCAAGAATTTTGCCTACGGTCTTATAAATTTTGGCAAGGGCTGCCTTGGGGGAAAGTTTTGAAAGCTCCAGCGGTTCAAGCGTACATACCCCTTTTTCGAAGCACAATTCCCTGTCCAGCTCTTCATCGTAGAATTCTACATAATGGGAGGCTTCAATAATTTCCTTAGGACCGTTCTTTGTCCCCTTGCCGTAGCTTACAGTTTTTTCGAATGGTGCCGAGACAATTACGATATCGCTTGATTTGTATGTGGAGTATTCCTTTTCAATAGCCAGAAAATTTTTCTTAATGCCGAGTTCTTTCATTTTAATCCTTTCCCTTAAAGTAAAAAAGAGACTTGTACAAGTCTCTTTTTCAATTTTGAATAATTGGTATAATTAAGCTTTTGTAATGGTGCTTATAGCCTGTCTTTCAAACTTAAGTTTAATATTGTTTCCGCAGTCAACTAAAACAGTTTTATCTTCAATACCAATGATAGTACCATGGATTCCGCCGGTAGTAACAATCTTATCCCCTTTTTCAATATTGGAGAGCATTTTTTCTCTTTCTTTTGCCCTCTTCTGCTGAGGTCTGATAATCATAAAATAAAAGATGGCAAAGATACCGCCGAACATAACAATATTTATAAGCATGCCGGTTCCGCCTGAACTTGGATTTGCAGTCTGTAAAGCTAATATTAATTCCACTTAAACCTCCGTTTGAGTATTTATATTAATTGATAATTTATTTACTATAGAATTCTTCCATTCGGTAAAAGTACCGTCCAGAATTCTTTTCCTCGATTCACGTACCAAATTTAAATAAAATGTTAGATTATGTATAGTAGATAATTCAAGTGCCAGAATTTCTTTTGCCGCAAAAAGGTGCCTTAAATAGGCTTTTGTAAAGTTTTGGCAGGTATAGCAGGAGCAGTTTTCGTCCAAAGGGGTAAAATCGTTCTTATAGATGGCATTCCTCATAGAAACCACGCCGCCAGAGGTGAATAAATAGGCATTCCTGGCGTTTCTGGTGGGCATTACGCAGTCGAACATGTCAACCCCGCGTGAAATAGCCTCCAGAATGTTTTCGGGCCTTCCTACCCCCATTAAATAGCGCGGTTTCTCCTCGGGCATAAAATCGGTCGTAAAATCGACCAGTTCGTACATCTGCTCTGTAGGTTCCCCAACCGCAAGCCCCCCAATGGCATACCCGTCAAAATCTATTTTAGCTAGGTCCATTGCAGAAGATTCCCTTAAATCCTTGTAAACGCTCCCCTGAATAATGCCGAAAAGGAACTGTTTATGTCCGTAAAGGGGCTCTGTTTTGTCGAAAGCCTCTTTATTCAATAATGCCCATGCCGATGTAAGCTCTTTCGATTTTTTTGCATATTCATAATCGCACGGATATGGGGTGCATTCATCCAGAGGCATCATAATATCGGAACCGATGCTTCTTTCAATCTGAATTACCTTTTCGGGAGTAAAATAGTGCTTCGAGCCGTCTAGATGGCTTCTGAATTCCACCCCGTCTTTCTTAATCTTTCTCAGGTCCGAAAGGCTGTAAACCTGAAATCCGCCGCTATCGGTAAGAATCGGGAGGTCCCAGTTCATAAATTTATGAAGCCCTCCACCGTTTTGCAGAATTTCTGTTCCAGGGCGCAGGTACATATGGTAAGTATTAGCCAGAATAATCTGTGCTTTAATTTCATCTTTAAGAATTCTCTGGGTAACCGCCTTAACTGTGCCCTGAGTGCCTACGGGCATAAAAATTGGGGTTTCAACGGCGCCATGGTCGGTATGGAATATTCCCGCGCGGGCTTTGGAATGGGGGTCTTTCTTTATAAGGTTAAAATTCATACTAATTTAATTTTTAGTGCAAAAATAAGGTAAAAAAGCGTTAGGTTCTACTTTTAAGAGGCAATTTAACCCCTTTTTACCTGAATTATGGATTATTTATGGACTAAAGCCTATTTATTCGGTCTGTGGTATAATAGTAACCTTAACCAGGCTTATTTTGGTATTATCCGAACGGATTATTAAAATATTGAACCTGCCTATTTTAACGGATTCCCCTTTCTGAGGTATCCGTCCTATATTAGAGGTTATAAAGCCGGCAATGGTGGTATAATCGCCTGCGGGAATTTCAAGCTCAAGTTCTTCATTTAAATGGTCTATCTCAATCTTACCCGAAATAATGAAGTTATTATCATCAAGTTTCTTCATTATTTCCTCTTCGGTGTCATACTCATCCCTAATTTCGCCGAACATCTCTTCAATTATATCTTCAACGGTTATCAGCCCCGCGGTGCCGCCGAATTCATCAACCACAACAGCAATAGAAATTCTCTTATCGAGGAACTCGTTCAGCATATCGAGGCTCTTTTTGGTTTCGGGCACATAAATAAGGGGGCGCAGAATGCTGTTCAGGTCCTTTGGGTTCCTGAACATATCGTAAGCAATTAAAAAGCCCTTAATGTTATCCAGATTCTCTTCATACACAATAATTTTAGAATACCCCGATTCCACAAAAGTCTTAAGCACTTCATTAAGCGAGGAATTTATTTCTACCCCCGCAATTGCGGTTCGCGGTGTCATAGCCTCGTAAACTTTCTGTCCTCTCATTTCGATGACTTTAGTAATGGTTTCCGAGTCAATTTCCTTAACCTTCCCGGCAACGCTGCTTTCGTTTATAAGGTTCTTCAGTTCCTCTTTATCGAAAAAAGAGGCGGGTTCATCCTCACCAATCGATTTGGGAAGTTCGAAGAAATCGGTAAGGCGCGAAACCATTTTTACAACCGGGAAAAGGAGTATCGAAAATCCACGCAGAGGAATAATAGCCATCATAATAAGGCTGTCCGCCAGTTCCCTGGCAATATATTTAGGTATCAGTTCGCCTAAAAAGAGTATTGTAGCCGTTGAAATGAGAAGTATCTGCCATTCTTGAAGCCTGAAAACGGAATCGAGGAATATTGTTATTACCGAGGCGAACGCGATATTGAAAATTGTATTGAGTATAAGAATTGTGGAAAAGAAATAATGCGGATTCTTAACAAAATAGAGTACGTTCTTGGCGGCAATATTATTTTTGCGCGCCCTTATTTCAATTTTAATTTTATTGGAAAGTATAAACGCCAGCTCCGTAGCCGAGAAATAGGCTATAAGCACTACGAGAAGAATTAATATTATCACCATTCCGGTCATATTAAACAAAATAGATTATTAAAGTTACGCTAATAATATACAAAAGAAGATTAATTAACATAGGCACATCTTTAATAATTACTTCGGCAACATTTTCGGTATTTCCTTTCCTGTGAGCGAGATAAATATACCTGAAAATGCCAAATACGACAAAAACCGTTGTGAATATAAGCCTTTCGGTATGGAATTTGGATATTGTCTGTTCGGCAACGGTGTAAAGAGCGTAACTGATTATTACCCCCGCCGAAGCGATAATTGAAATCTGGTCTATTATTTCTTTGTTATATTCGGCTAGCACTTTTCTGGTTCCGCTGTTTCCACTGCTGGCAATAAGCTCGGCCCTTCTTTTCATAACTGCCAAAAAGAGAGAGATAAAAAGCGCGGTTAGAAGGAGCCATTTTGAAATAATAACGTCTATTGCCACAGCACCGGCCGCAATTCTTAGCACAAAGCCCGCCGCTATGGAAAAAATATCCACCAGCACTATATCTTTAAGAATAAGGGAATAGAAGAAATTCAACACCGCATAAGCCGATATGATTAACATAAATTTTATGCCGAGCGGATAAGCGAGGGCAAATGAAAGGGAGGCAAGAAGCGCCATCATTATATAGGCATTAAAGGCCGGCACTTCGCCCGAAGCTACCGGCCTGAATTTTTTAATTGGATGTTTTCTGTCGTTTTCTATATCGAAGAGATCATTAAGAATATAAACCGAGCTCGACATAAGGCAGAACGACAGGAAGGCGGTTAATACCTTATTGGTGCTGACCTGGTCGAACATCTGTTTGGCAAAAAGCCAGGGCACGAACACAAACAGGTTTTTAATCCAGTTTAATATTCTGAATAATCTGAAATAAATCTTTAATCTAGAAAACAACCGATTCCTCATAAGTGCCGAAATGAATTCTTAATTGTTCAATCATTTCGCCCAATGTAACATAATTTTCGGCGGCCGAAATAAGCACCGGCATTAAATTGCTTCCGTCAACAGCTGCCCTGCTTATTTCTTCAAGCGATTTTTTAACTGCTTCGTTATTGCGCCTTGCCTTAAGCTTTGCAAGCCTGTCTTTCTGCCTTGATTCAACTTCGGGCGAAATTGTGAGAATTGGAATATCTATTTTCTCTTCTTCTTCAACAAATTCATTTATGCCTACCATAATCTTGGTTTTGCTTTCCAGTTCCTTCTGGTACCGGTAGGCCGAATCGGCAATTTCCTTCTGGAAATAGCCCGCTTCAATTGCAGGTATAACTCCGCCGAAAGTATCAATTTCGCGGAATATTTTTTCGGCGTCGGATTCCATCTCGTCCGTTAAGGCTTCAACAAAGTAACTTCCCCCCAATGGGTCAACGGTGTTTATAACCCCCGTTTCGTAGGCTATTAATTGCTGGGTCCTTAATGCAATTTTAACAGCCTTTTCACTCGGAAGCGCAAGCGTTTCATCCATGGAATTGGTATGAAGCGACTGGGTACCGCCAAGCACACCTGCCAGGGCCTGTATAGCGGTTCTTACAATATTATTTTCGGGCTGCTGGGCAGTTAAAGTGCATCCTGCAGTCTGGGTATGGAAACGCATCCACCACGAGCGGGGATTCTTTGCGCCGTATTTGTTTTTCATCCTCTTTGCAAAAATTCTTCTGGCTGCCCTGAACTTGGCAATTTCCTCGAAGAAATCGAGATGAGAATTGAAGAAGAATGAAATTCTGGGGGCAAATGAATCTACATCCATTCCCCTTTCAATGCATGCTTCTATATATGCAAATCCGTCTGCAAGCGTGTATGCAAGTTCCTGCGCCGCGGTTGAGCCCGCTTCCCTTATATGGTAGCCGCTTACCGAGACCGGATTCCACTGCGGAACGTCGCTTGTGCAGTATTCAATCATATCGGTAATAATCCGCATTGAAGGGCGCGGCGGAAAAATAAATTCCTTCTGGGCAATATATTCCTTAAGGATATCGTTCTGCAGAGTGCCTCTTAATTTATCGAACGAAACCCCCTGTTTTTTTGCGACAGCAAGGTAAAAAGCAAAAACCATTGCCGCGGGGGAATTGATAGTCATAGATGTAGAAACATCGGCAAGAGGAATTCCGTCGAAAAGTATTTCCATATCCTCGAGGGATGAGATTGTAACGCCGCATATGCCAACTTCCCCGTTGCTGAATTCGGAATCGGCATCCCATCCCATAAGAGTGGGCAGGTCGAACGCGACAGACAGTCCCGTCTGCCCGTGTTCGAGGAGGTATTTAAAACGCTGGTTGGTATCTTCGGGGCTACCGAAACCGGCAAACTGGCGCATTGTCCATACCTTTCCCCTGTAGCCGTTGTTATGAACGCCGCGTGTGTAAGGGTATTCCCCCGGAAAACTGATATCGTTTAAATAATCCGATTTAATATCGGCCGGGGTATAAAGCACATTTGTATTACGCCCCGATACTGTTGTGAATTTCATTCCTGTAGTTTTTGCCTTTTCAGCCTTGGCAAGATATTCACCTAATTTCTGGTTTTCTATCTCTCTTGACATATAACTCTTTCTCTCTGTTTTGATTTTTCAAAATGCCCCGGATAGGATCAGGTCCTTCCGAATTTCTTGTCGAATTCCTCTAATGATATTTTGATGATAATCGGACGTCCGTGGGGACATACATAAGGCATAGAAGTGGCAAAGAGCTGGTCAACAAGCACCCTCATTTCCCTTTCGCTCATTCTATCCCCTGCTTTAATAGCCGCCTTGCAGGAGAATGATTTTGCCAGGTTATCCCTTTCTTCCAATTTCTTTTCCTGATAATTTTTACGGTACTCATCTAAAATCTCGTTAAGAACATAGGTCTCGCTGCCAAGTTTAACATCCTGCGGAACGCCGTCAATCACAACCGTGTTTTTACTGAAAAATTTTAAATCAAAGCCGAGTTTGGTTAAATATGGTTCAAGCTCAAGAAGGAGCTGGTAGTCTGCCGGATCGCAGTTCATAGTCTGCGAAAATAAAAGCTGCTGCGAAAAAGGTATATCAGCCTCGAAAGAATTCATCGCTTTTTCATAAAGTATCCTTTCGTGTGCCACATGCTGGTCAATAATCATCAGCCCGCTTTTAATCTGGCATAGAATATATTTATTGTGAAGAGAAATAATAAACGGAGTAGTTTCCGAATCGAGCGCTGGTTCGGCGCTGGAAATTTCCTTAAACTGCTTTTCGGCAAAGGGGTCTTCAACTGCCGCGGCCGGCGCGCTCTGTTTAATTTCCTTATTTATATTGCCGAATAGAAGGTCAATCTCCTCGTCGCTGAAAATTGAGCCCTTTCTTTTTGGCTGTTCCTGAGCTCCTGCAAAGGAAGGACGGTCGGTAAAATCGTTAGCCCCTGAATTCCTGAAGCGGGTAAAATCGAGCTTCTCTTTTTCCCCCGGAGTATCCTGAAAGGTTACCGAAGGCACAAGGTCGTGGCTTCCGAGCGCTTTTTTAATTACCGCATGAACGAAAGTATAAATATCTTTTTCATCCTCAAACTTAACTTCGAGCTTAGCCGGATGCACATTAATATCTATTTTTGCCGGGTCAATATCCATAAAGAGGAGAAAGAATGGGTAATCCCCTTTGTCCAGAAGGTCGTCGTATGCCGAAAAGACCGCGTGGTTAAGAATTTTACTTACCACATACCTTTTATTCAGGAAGAAATACTGCTCCCCTTTGCTCTTGCGCAAATAGGTCGGCTTTGCTATAAAACCGTACAGGCTTATATAATCGGTTACTTCCTTTACTGCAATTACGCTGTCGGCAATATTATCGGCAATAACGGCTTTAAATCTTTCTTCAAGCGAAGCTTGTGGGTAATCGAAAACAATTTCGTCATCGTTAAAAAGCTTGAATGAAATTTCGGGATGGCTTAAAGATATTTTCCTGAAAGTCTCAATTATATGTTTAAGTTCGGTAGTATTGCTCTTAAGAAAATTCCTTCGCGCGGGGGTGTTGTAAAAAAGGTTTTTAACAGCAATTGAAGTGCCTTTGGCGAAAGAGCCTTTTTCAAGAACGGCTTTCCCTTCGTCAACAACAACCGAAGCTCCAATCTCGTCATCGCGGCGCTCGGTTTTAATTTCGAGCTGGCTTACCGCGGCAATTGAAGAGAGAGCCTCTCCCCTGAAACCGTATGAAGCAAGGTTCTGAAGGTCGTCGAAAGAGGATATTTTTGATGTGGCGTGCCTTTCGAGACAAGCAAGGGCGTCATCGGGGCCCATGCCGTCCCCGTCATCGATAATTTGAATTAAAGTCTTACCTGCGCTCTTAATATATAAATGAATATTTTTTGAATTGGCGTCAATTGAATTTTCGAGCAGTTCCTTAACCACCGATTCGGGGCGCTGAACCACTTCGCCGGCGGCAATTTTATTGGCAACCGAATCGGGGAGTATTTTTATTTTTTTATCAGTCATTTTACTTTCTTGGTATAGATATAAGTTTCGAACTCGTTATATTTTTCCCCTTTTGTTTTATCCCAAATTTCGGGGTCTATATAAGGGAAAAAGGTATCCCCTTCAACATCAAAATTCATTCTGCTAATAATCATTTCATCCGCTTTTTCAATTGCTTCAGAATATAATTTAGCTCCCCCTGCAATAAATACCCTCTCAAAATAATTATTTTCGCAGAAAAAAAGAGCCTCTTTTAAATTAAAAAAGCATTTTATATCCTCAAATTTAATAAAAAGTTGCGGATTGGAGGTAATTATAATATTAAGCCTGCCTGTTAAAGGCTTTCCAATTGAAAGGAAAGTATTTTTACCCATTATTACGGGGAAACCGTAAGTTGTTTCCTTAAAATAAGATAACTCCTCTTTGGAATGCCATGGAATTGTCCCCTCTCTGCCAATGACATTGTTCCCCGAAACCGCGGCAATAATAATTATCTTCAACTAAGGCCTAAAAATCGTTATTAAAACTATAGTTAATATAACGTTTTTCTCCCTTAGAAAGTTGAATATTAAAACCGGCATCGGGGTAGCCGGTAAGTTTTAAATCCACCTGATATATTCCGGGGGCCAGGTCTGCCAGGCTGTCGGGGGTTACTTTGAATGTCCTATCCCCTTTAATATAAATTTCGGCTCCGGTCGGGGTGCTGTTAATATAAATTACCCCATCCCCTTCGCCGTTAACCAACTGTTCCCTGCATGAAAGAAGGAGAAAGGAAAGGGAAATAAGTAAAAAAAACCGTGCCATTGTTCCGCTTAATTTGACGGAATTAAAGATACTCCCTTAAAGAAGAAAATCAAGGTAAAAAGCGTTCTCCCTTATAAAGGGAAAGGGAGTGAAAGCTTTTCAAGTTTTTCCTCAAATTCGAACAGTTCCCTGCTGTTGGCATTCTTGGCGCCGTCTCCCTTAATCCAGCCGAATTCCTTATAAAGCTCTTTAACTTTTGCGCTGTTGCCAAGAATCATTTCGGTAATAACTTTAATTTCCAACCCCGAGAAGGTCATTGCCTCAATCATGTAATCGATAAATGCCTTATATGTTAAAGGCACCCACCTTTTAATAATTTCGTTGAAGATAGTATTGGCATACTGCCTAATTTCGTACTGGGCATTTATTTCCATTCTTAATTCAAGGAAATGGAGAAGATTATGCAGGTCAATTTTCCAGTAAGCTTCGGTATATGTAGAAAGGGGAAGGTCTTTGCGCGCCTGTTCCCTCGCAACGCCAGCTTCAATCCTTTTATCGTAAAGCTCCCTCGAAAGGCGGTGGAATTCAGTTTCCTGCGCAGTAAGCCCTTCGCCTATTGAAGGATCGATGCTTCCGGCGCTCCCCTGACGGTTTGTGAGCGACTGAGTTCTCCATTCACCGGGGTTTGTATGTTCAGCCGAATCGATTGCAATTGAATAACGGGTTGAATATTCATTAACGTTTGCTGTACGGTGCCTAATCCACTGCCTCCAAACATCCATAGGAACGCGGATATGAAGCTTCAGTTCGCACATTTCGAAAGGAGAGGTATGCCTGTGGCGCAGAAGGTAACGGAGCAGAGCCTCGTCTTCCCTAAGTTTTTTAGTGCCGGCTCCGTATGAAACGCGGGCAGCCTGCACTATTGAAGAATCGCTTCCCATATAGTCCACTACCCTTACGAAACCGTCTTTTAAAACGTGGAAAGGCTGGCCAAGAACTTCATCCAGCTCGGCAACTCTTGTCTTTTCTAATTTCTCGAACTTCTGCTCCATTTATTCTACCCTTTTTATTTTAAATATTTATTGTCTATTTCGCCGCAGGCTTTTTCAATTCCGGCGGAAAAATTAATAATCGATTCTTCAATACTTGAAAAATAATCCTTTAATTGAATTATGTCTAATAATTTCATGCTTCTGTTCAATTTATTTTGGCCGCATATAAAAACAACCGGAATATTCCTTCCGAGGCAATAATCGTATATCACTTTACCCCCCTTATTCATCATCGATTGTTCATCCAGCCTCCCTTCGCCGGTGATGGCAATATCGAATTCCCCTGTTTTGTTTAATTTTAGCCGGTTTAGAATAAACTCATTTGAAGTAACGGCATTTGAGCCGAAAAAGAGCTGAAATGAGGCGGCTATTCCGCCCCCCGCCCCCGAGAGGCTCTCCCGCAATTCCGGAGCGACTTTTAAAAGATTCAGGATATTAATAAATCCCCTTTCCATAATTTCAACCGCATTGCTATCGGCCCCCTTTTGAGGGGCAAATATTGCCGCTGCCCCGGCCGGTCCAAGGAGCGGATTTTTTACATCAAGCACAATTTCTATTTTAAAACTCAAATCCTTTTCGGGCAATTTTATTTCCGCGGCATTTAAAAATTCAGCCGGAACGGGATTAAGTTCCTTCCCCTTCCTGTCAAGCAGTTTTAATCCAAACCGTGAGAGTATTCCAATACCAAGATCGTTAACCCCGGTGCCCCCTATTCCAATAACGGCCTTTTCTACTTTCAGCCCCGAAGAATTTATCTGCCTTAAAATATCCCCTAACGGGGCCGAGTTGTAGTTAAGCGGATTTCTTTTTGAAGGGGGAATTAAGTTAAGCCCTATAACCTTAGCGCTTTCAATATCAACAGTACGCATTTCCGCCGAGTATTCTGCGGGGCAATCGAAAGAGGAATTGTCAAAAAAAGAATTAAGCCTGAAATATACCGTATCGGTTTGGTAATGGAATTTAATCACCTTAAGAAATCCGTCCCCTCCGTCGGAAACAGGGAATAAAACCGGATCAGCTTCACGGTTTAATCTTTCAATGCTTTCTTTTATAACAATTGCGGCGTCAACGGAATAAGAGCATTCCTTAAAACTGTTCGGTGCTATCAATATCCTTTTCATGCCGCGCGTTTGGATTGGATTAGATCTTTTTGAGCGCTTCTACAAGTTTATTTTTCAGGTCCAGCAGATCCTGCGAAATTATTTTAACTTCCCCCAGAGCAGGCATAAAATTGGTATCCCCCAGCCATCTTGGCACAATATGGAGGTGCAGGTGCGCGTCTATACCGGCGCCTGCGGCTTTGCCTATATTCATTCCCATATTGAATCCCTGCGGTTTCATTACTTCGGTAAGGGCTTTAATCATTATATCCGTTTCGCTCATCAGCTCGCCCCTTTCATCGGGGGTAAGTTCGGTAAAATCGGAAATGTGCCGGTAGGGAATAATCATCAGGTGGCCGCTGTTGTAGGGGAAAAGATTTAGCATAGTGTAGGTATGCTTATTCTTTTTAACAACCAGACTTCCGTTCCGGGTATTGGATTCATTCATGGCTTCGCAGAAGACGCATTTAACATCTTCCTTTTTATCCTTGAACGAATCGATGTAATTAGACCTCCAGGGGGAAAAGAGCATATCCATATTTACCTCATAAAAAAAAAGCGGGAGAAGTTCTCCCGCTTCTGATTTATAAAAGAATTGTTATTCTTCTTCTTTCGATTTTTTGTATTCTTCAATAATCTTATTGGCAACTTCGGCCGGAACTTCTTCGTACTGCGCGAATTTGCGCGAGAATGTTCCTCTGCCGGCGGTTAAGCTGCGCAGACTTGTGGAGTATTTGTAAAGTTCTGCAAGCGGAACCATCGCCTTAATAATCTGATATGAACCATCCGAATCCATACCGAGTATTTTTCCTCTCTTGCTCGATATATTGCCCATTACATCACCCATGAATTCTTCGGGCACTTTAATGGTAACTTCATATATCGGTTCAAGAATTACAGGTCTCGATTCCTGAAAACCTTTTTTGAATGCCTGCGAAGCGGCAATCTTAAAGGACATTTCATCAGAATCCACATCGTGGTATGTACCGTCGAACAATGTAACTTTAATGTCGATAACCTTTGAACCTGTAAGAACGCCTTTAATCATTGTTTCGTTAACACCTTTTTCAACTGCGGGTATAAAACGTCCGGGTACCACGCCGCCTACAATGGCATCAACGAATTCGAAACCGGTTCCCCTTGGAAGGGGTTCAAGTTTAAGGTGGACATGACCGTACTGGCCTCTGCCGCCCGACTGTTTTTTATGCTTAAATTCGGCGTCATCGCATCTTCCTTTAATAGTTTCCCTGAAAGGAATTCTCGGTTCAACAAGGTCAACTTCAACGCCGTATCTTTCTTTCAATAATTTAACCGCCAGATTGAGCTGAAGTTCACCCTGGCCGGCAATAATTGTCTGGCTTAATTCAGGGTCGAATTTCATTTCAAGAGTCGGGTCTTCCTGATGGGCCGTATGGAGGCCTGCGGAAATTTTATCTTCGTCCCCTTTTGCCTTAGGCTTAATAGCGCTTTCAATAATCGGTTCGGGGAAGTGGATTGAAGGAATAACCACTGTAAAGTTGGAAGAAGCGATTGTATCCCCTGTATGGCTGTCTTTAAGTTTAACAACGCCGCCAATATCGCCCGCGCGCAGTTTGGTAACGTCTTTTCTGGTTTTGCCGTTAATAACAAAAAGCTGTCCTAATCTTTCAGTCTTATCCCTCTTTGTATTCAAAAGGTCCATACCGGCAGATAATGTGCCGCTGAATACCTTGAATATGGAAATTTCGCCGACGTGCTGTTCGGAAAGTGATTTGAAGATAAAGAGAGAAGCTTCGCCGTTAGGATCGCACTTAATCTGGACTTTTGAGCCTTTATCTTTTAATTCGGCTTCAACGGGTGTTCTATCAACCGGAGCCGGGAAATATTTGGTAACAAAATCGAGGAAATTGTTAACGCCTACAACTTTTGTAGCCGAAAGAGCGAAAACCGGAACGAAAGAATTATTAACCATAGCGGTCTTCAATCCTTTAGCCAGTTCTTCTTCGGTAAGGTTGCCTTCTTCAAAGAATTTATTCATTAATTCTTCATCCGATACGGCAACTTTTTCAATCAGTTGCTGGCGTAAATCATCTGCCTGCTCTTTTGCCGAGGCAGGAATTTCACCTTCGGTAACTTTGCGCGAGCCGGCTTCGGCATAAGTATAGGCTTTCATGGTAACAACGTCTACCACAGTATTGAAATTAGTCCCTTCGGCGGCCGGGAAAGAAACTATGGTGGCGTCGCTGCTTAATTTGTCTTTTACAGTTTCGTAGGTTTCAAAAAATTTAGAATGTTCGTTATCAACCTTATTTATAATAACGGAAGAAGGAAGCTTATATTTTTTAACAAGGTCCCATGTAGTTTCGGTGCCGACTTCAACGCCTTCGGCGCTTTTAACAACCGCGCAGGCCGCGTCAACAATATGAAGGCTCGATAATACCTGTCCGGTAAAATCGGAATAGCCGGGTGTATCGAGGATATTAATTTTGGAATTATTCCACTCAAGATGAAGAGCAGTTGAGGAAATGGAAATTTGTCTTTCAATTTCATTAGAATTATAGTCGGAAACAGTATTGCCTTCTTCAATTTTACCTATTCTGTTGGTTTCATTCCCCGTATAAAGAATAACTTCCGACAAGGTAGTTTTACCGCTTCCGCCGTGTCCAACAAAAGCTATATTGCGTAATGCATCTGGATTATAATCTTTCAAATTACTTCTCCTTACTAAGTGAAAATTACTTGTTAATTACTCTTCCAGCTTTCAATAAAAGCTGAAACGCCTTTAATTAAACTTTTTATATTACTAGTAAAGCTTCTAACAGTTTCAACTGTATCGAGAATTGAAGATGCACCTGAGAGCCTGCTGATTCTATGTCTAATGGAATAAATTCCCTCTTCAATTTCATTCCATTGCTTTTCGGCCTCTGCAGTAATCCTGTCGATTCTTTCCGAAGTTTTATTCAGATTTTCAAGCACGCGGTCAGCTTTGTTGGTAATAACGTGAAAATCTCTCTGCATATTTTGAATGGACGCGGTAATTTTGCGGAGGGCAATAAAAACATAAACCGCTAAGCCGATAGCGGTTATGATTAATAAGACCGTTAAAATTTCTAAGACAGTCATTTTAAATTTTACTCCTTCTCTTCGTTATAGGCGGCAAGACCGGCATTGATTGCGCTCTGCAGCTTGCCTGCATGCTTTTCAATTTGAACCTTGCCAAGGTCGGCGTATTTATCGCTTTTTTCCTTTGCATCGGTCAAAATCTTTTCGGCTTCATTAAGGAGCTGATCAACCTTAACTTTAGTATCAGAAACTATCTGTTCGGATTTTTTTTTTCCGTCGTTAATAATCTTTGTGGCTCTGTCTTTTGCCTTTTCAAACAGGTTTTCTGCATCGTCAAGAAAATCTTCACCTTTGCGGCGGATATCTCCTCTTAACTCCTTCCCTGCCTTGGGGGCATAAAGCAATGCTATAATTGCACCTAATGCTGCGCCTGACAATAAACCAATTAATAATCCTTTTCCGAATCCGTTATTCTCATCCATTTAAGCCTCCATTAAGATTTTATGGACGTTAAAAATATAAATAGCTTCTACTAAAATCAAGGATATCAACGTCTAATAATAGACCATTATTTCATGTTTTTAATGATTTCCTTGGCAAACTGGCTGCACTTAACTTCAATTGCCCCCTTCATCTGACGGGCGAAATCGTAAGTAACAACCTTCGATTTTATCGTTTTTTCCATCGATTTTTCGATCATTTTGGCCGCTTTGTCCCATCCCATATACTGGAGCATCATAACCCCCGAAAGGATAACCGAACCGGGGTTAACTTTATCGAGCCCGGCATATTTTGGAGCCGTTCCGTGTGTGGCTTCGAAAATGGCATGGTGATATGAAATATTTGCGCCCGGGGCAATGCCTAATCCACCCACCTGAGCTGCGCAGGCGTCGGAGATATAATCGCCGTTCAAATTAGGCGTGGCCAGAATTTCAAATTCGCTCGGTCTTAAAAGAACCTGCTGGAACATGTTATCGGCAATCCTATCCTTAATAACTATTTTGCCTTCAGGCTGTTTGCCGCCGTAGGTCTTAAATAATTCATCTTCGGTAATAGTCTTTTTGCCGTAATATTTCTTAGCGGTTTCATAACCCCATTCCTTAAAAGAGCCTTCGGTAAATTTCTGGATATTTCCTTTATGTACCAGGGTAACGCTCTTATGGTTATTGGCAATGGCGTAATCGATAGCTTTGCGCACTAATCTTTCCGTACCGAATTTGCTCATTGGTTTAATGCCGATGCCCGAATCGGTGCGAATCTTTTTATCGAACGATTTATTAATGTATTTAATAAGCTTAACTGCGTCTTCGCTTTCTGCCTTGAATTCGATGCCGGTGTAGATATCTTCGGTGTTTTCCCTGAAGATTACTAAATTAAGGTCCTGCGGACGTTTAACCGGTGCCGGAACCCCTGCATAATATTTAACTGGGCGAACGCAGGAATAAAGGTCGAGGCGCTGGCGCAATGCAACGTTAAGGCTTCTAATACCGCCTCCAACAGGAGTGGTTAGAGGCCCTTTAATAGCCACGATGTATTCGTCAATAGCATCGAGAGTTTCTTCGGGAAGCCAGTTGTTTTTACCGTAAACTTTAACCGATTTTTCGCCTGCGTAAATTTCCATCCATGCAATTTTCTTCTTTCCGCCGTAAGCTTTCTCAACAGCGGCGTCGAAAACCATTTTGGAAGCATTCCATATATCGGGGCCTGTGCCGTCTCCTTCAATGAAAGGGATAATAGGGTTATCGGGAACAACGAGCTTGTCGTTTTCGATTTTAATCGGTTCGCCGATTTTTGGAACAACAATTTTCTTATACTGTGCCATTTTGTGTCTCCTTGATTAAATCATTAGTAATTAAATTGCCAAACTTCTTCTGAAACAAATACAAACTTATCATACCTAGTAACACCGCAAACCATAGAGTAACAACTCTGATAATTAAAGTGGATGCTATTGCGCTTTCTTTGGCAAATCCATACCGCATAATAAGAAAAGTTAAAGAACCTTCAGTTGCCCCCAAACCGCCCGGAAGCATTGTAACCGCGCCGAATACCGTCGAGAACGCGAATATAAATGAAGACGCGAAAAACGAGATATCCGGATTGAAAATACGCAGGATTATAAATACTGCTATCAACTCGAAACACCAGGAAAAGAGACTGAGCATAATCATAAGAATCAGTGGTTTAAACCTAAACATAAGATATGAACTTTCATACAGGTTGTAAAGTTTATGCGAATATCTTTTTATAAAGGGCATTCTTTCGGCATACGAAAAAATACCCAGGCACAGATTTCTATTTGGAATTACGACTATTATCGATGCAAATATGATAGAAACAATAATAATAAGATTTATTCCGTAATTGAAGAACAGCCCTCCTGCCGCTCCCACTATTAGAAGGGACGTCAAATCGGTCATCCTTTCGGCAAAAATAACGGGTGCGGTCTTTGATACCGGCTCGTTGATAGTCTGCTTTAACAGGTACGATTTAAGGAACTCCCCTGCTTTCATGGGTGTAACGCTCATAATAAGCCCCGAAAAGAATATTGAAGCCGAAAGCTTTCTTTCAACCTTAATTCCCAAAAGCCTTAGGTAATATTCCCATTTGAGAAAGCGGAAGAAATAATTCATACAGGTGAGTAGAAGAAGCAGGGGTATAAATATCCAGTTGAACCGTTTAAACGAGTCAAGGACATTTGTAAAATCGCCGTAAACAGAAAGCAGAAAATAGATAATTACGCCGGCAACAAGTGTAACAAAAACCTGTCTGCTTATTTTTTTCAATTTAGACTGTTTCTTTAAGTACTTTATATATTTTGGAAATAGGAAGCCCGGTAACATTGTAATAACAGCCCGAAATTTTCTTAACGAAAACGGCGCCGAAATCATCCTGGATTCCGTACGCTCCGGCCTTGTCCATAGGGCTTCCCCCCGCTATGTAATCGAGTATAAGCTTGTCTTCCAGTTTGTTGAATGTTACGAGAGTCTTCTCGTACCCGAAATGAGTCTTATTCTCTTTTACATTCTTAATTGCGAATCCGGTATAAACGGCATGAGTTTTGCCGCTTAGGAATTTTAATATTTTAAATGCGTCTTTTTTGTTCTTTGGCTTGCCAATAATCATCTTATCCAAAACCACAATAGTATCGGCCGTAATAATAATTCCGTTCCTAACTTTCTTTTCGGCAAGGGCCATCTTCTGAAGCGATAATCTTTTAACTGTCTGAACCGGGTGTTCACCGTCCAGAATTTCTTCATTCAATTCAACTGAAAAAGTCTTAAACTTAATGCCAAGTACTTTAAGAAGCTTTCTTCTTCTGGGTGATTGCGATGCGAGGTAAAGAGGCGAGTTTATTTTTAACATTTCAAAATTGCTTGAAAGGATGTCTGTATTCCGGGTTCGTTTTATCTGAATAATGCTTTTATACTTCCCCAGGTTTTCTTAATACCCGATACTCCGTTGTTGTAAACCGTAGTTTCGTTCGAATAGGAAACAGTGCCGCTGTTATCTGCAATCTTTATACGGTAAACATAAATACTGGCTGAAGAGGATTTATACGCGGTTTCATCGGTGTATTCATAAATCGACTTGTTTTCAGGCTGGATTGAAGCAATTTCAACAAAGTTGCCGTTGACTGTTTTTCTTTCAACTGCGTAATTTTTAAGATTAACTTCGCTGCGAACTTCCCATGTGAGTACAACATTACCGTTCTGGCTTTTGCCTGTAAACTTTAACAACTCGGCTCCGGCAAAAAGCTGAACGAATAAAAAGACAGAAACAAGCGAAATATTGATTATTTTATTTTTCATACTTGGAAAATACGCCGATTAATGAATTTTGTCAAGAAAAATTATTCATATTAATTTATTTCAGTTTTAGTATAAATCAGCCTTCTTCCCATTCCCTACTTACGCACCCTGCTTACACAACCTTAATTTTAGACCAGCTTCCGAAACGGAATTTGAACAATATTATTGAAGAATAGGTAATTGCGTAAAATGGAAGTGAGGCCCACGCCCCTACCAGCCCGAAATTGAATACTACCCCGAAAATATATGCCAATGGAACAAATATTATCCAGTTGGATATTACTTCGGCTATCATTACAAAAAGAGTCTTGCCGGCCGATTGCAGTCCGTTGGCAAGAACTACCCCGGTAGCATAAAATATCTGCCCGAAACCTACAATTCTTAATGCAGGGGCGGCAATATCAATAATAGTATTATCGTTGGTGGTAAGCCATAATACCACTTTTGGCGCGAACATAAAAATAGAGCCTACCGCCAGGGTATAAATGGTTGCAATTTTGCTCGTTTCATAGCCGTACATCTTCGCTTCCCTTAAATTACCGCTGCCAAGGCTGTTGCCCGTTAAAGTCTGTATTGCAATACCAAACCCGAAACAGGGCATTAATACAATCTGTATGGTTGCAATTATAGTCTGGCTGGCCGCCTGTGCCTCTTTACCTATATAACCGGTAATTGCCAGAAAGCCCAGAAAACCAATGAGAATAAACACATTCTGGAGTGAAACAGGGAGCGAAAGCTTAATAATCGATTTTGCTATATCCTTAATAAAACGGAATTTCTTGAAAAGGGAGAATTTGATGCGGTATGTAGGAAGTGAAGACACCGTAAAATAGTAAAGCGCGTCGCAGATTGTTGCTACTGTTGAACCGAGCCCCGAACCGGCAAGTCCCATCCCCTTGAAACCGAATGCCCCGTAAATAAAAATGTAATTAAAAATTATATTCAGCAGGTTAACCATTATACCGGAATAGAGGAATATTTTTGTCTTCCCAATCCCGAAAAAGAATCCCCTATAAGATACGGTCATCAAAAAAAATGGAATGCCGAGGAACCGGTAAAACAGGAACTGCCCCGCATAAAACGGCACCCTTGGACCAACCTTCTTAACAGCAAAAAACTGGGCAATATCAAAGGCAAAATAAACTACTAGAAAGGAAACCAAAAGCCCTATAATAAATGAGATTATAAGTGAAGTATTCAAAACCTCGCCGCACCCTTCGTAATTCTTAGCGCCGTAGCGGCGGGCTATAAGAACGTGAGTTCCGGTTGCAAGGCTCGAGAAAAAGCTTATAACAGCCCAGGTTGCAAGCACCCCAAGCCCCATTGCCGCAAGGTAATCAACAGCGTCGTCAAGCCTGCCTACAAGAGCCGTATCAACAAGCGAAACCACCATCTGAGTTGATACCCCCGCTATTGCAGGGAGAGCCATCTTTAATATGTATTTGTGATCTATAGACCTAGAAAATATTCTCATAACGCGAAAAATATCCAAATAATGAGAAAATAAAAAATTTAGTTGTGAATTTGTTACTCTGTTTCTTATTTTAATGTTTAAAATTGGTCCTGTGTGAATATACAATGACTAAACAGGAAGAAATAAAATACTTAATTCATACGCTTGGTATTCGTCCCAGCTGGATAGCCGAAAAAATAGGGATGAAGCTGCAGCTGTTCAATTACCTGCTGAACGAATCGACCACTTTCGATGACGACCTTTTCAAGCAGATTAAAGACGCAATTGAATCGTACCAGTTTGAACTGCATCTGTTCGAAGATGAATTCAACGAATCTTTTTCATTATTCAACGATGAAAAACTGCACCTGGGCATCGGGGAAAGAATAAGGTTTTTCGCTCTCAAAAAATACGGTACTCTTAAAAAACTGGCCGAGGCTATGGAAATTACCCCCCAGCAGCTTCAGCAGTATATAAGCCATAAAAGGGAGCCGGGTTCACGAATTCTTGTTAAATTATTGCGCCTGGGGTGCGATTTGAACTGGCTTTTGGGGGGAAAGGAATCGCTTGAATCCTACAAAATATTCAAGCTTGAGACTGAACTGAAAAAACTTCAAAATACTTTCACTCAGATAAACACCCTTTTGCAGAAAGGGGACGGACAGCACCACTAACTACCAGCTTTTAACCTTTCTTTCCAAATTTCAATTTCTTTTTTAACGAATGCCCTATTTGGTGAACCATAGGTCTTTTTCCTGTCCAGACAGGTTTCAACATTAAAGCATTCAAACGCGCTTTCGTCAAAAATACTGTTTACCGATTTTAAATAATCAAGGTCAGCATCACTAAATTTCTTCTTTTCCGTTTCAAGTTTCTTAACCAGCGCGCCTACAATGTGGTGCGCTTCCCTGAATGGGATGCCTTTAAGAACCAGCCAGTCGGCAAGGTCGGTCGCAAAAATAAAGTCCCCTTTTAATTCCTCAATAAAACGTTCTTTGTTCACTTCCATCGTTAGCACCATCTCGGCAATAAGCCCAAGACTTTGTGTGTAAGTTTCGAACGAAGAGAAAACAGGTAGTTTATCCTCCTGCAAATCACGGTTATAGCTTAGCGGAAGCCCTTTCATTGTAGCAAGCAGCGCAAATTGGTTGCCGAATACTTTGCCCGTCTTGCCCCTTACAAGCTCTGCCATATCCGAATTCTTCTTCTGAGGCATTAAGGAGGAGCCGGTAGTATATTTATCGGAAAGGCGTACAAAATTCCATTCCGCCGAAGTCCATAATATTAATTCTTCTGCAAAGCGGCTTAAATGCATCATCCCCATCGAGCATGCGTGCATAAAATCAATCATAAAATCGCGGTCCGAAACAGAATCGAGGGCATTTGCCGTAGGCGCCGTAAAATTAAGCTCTTCCGATGAAGCGTCCCTGTCCAGAGGAAGGGTTGAACCGGCAAGCGCCCCCGAACCGAGCGGGCATGTATTGCACTCTTCAATAACACCCAGAAACCTTTTGTAATCGCGCGCAAGCATTTCAACGTAGGCAAGCAGGTGGAACGCCAGCGAAATTGGCTGCGCCCTTTGAAGGTGGGTATAGCCGGGCATTATTGTACCGGTATTTTTTTCGGCGGCGGTTAAAAGCGCAACCTGAACTTTTTTAATTTCTTTTGTTATTGCGGCGGATGATTTTTTAATCCATAATTTCATAACCGTTGCAATCTGGTCATTCCTGCTTCGCCCGGTATGCAGTTTCCCGGCAACGGGACCTATTAATTCGAACAGCCTCGATTCGATTGCCGAATGGACATCTTCAAATTTATCGTTCCCGGGTTTCCAGAAATTATCGTCCCATTCCTTTTTAATTCTCGCAAGGCCGTCAATAATTTTGCCTAATTCGGCATCGGTCAAAAGACCGATGCCGTTAAGCATTCTTGCATGAGAGTAATCTACAAGTATATCTTCATCAAAAAGATTCTTGTCGAAATAGAACGATGAAGAGAATTCCATCGCGTTATGATTCAGTTTTTCATCAAATCTTCCGCCCCAAAGCATTAAACCATTACCTTTTCTATTTGTGTGTTCCTTAACTGCGAAATAGTTTTGTAGGGCAATCCGTATATCTTAAGGAATCCTCCGCTGGCCGCGTGGTCGAACGAATCTTCGTTTGAATAGGTGGCTAACTTCATATTATAAAGACTGTAATTTGAATTCCTCGAAAGAACTTTCATGTTGCCCTTGTAAAGTTCAAGTACAATTTCGCCTGTTACAAATTCCTGTGTCGAATCGACAAAAGCCATAAGAGAATTGAATAACGGCGAAAACCATAAACCATCATAAATTAAGTTAGCTATTTTATTTGAAATATTCTGTTTGTAACGGAAAGTTTCCTTATCCAGAACCATCTTTTCCAGTTCGTGGTGAGCTTCGTGAAGTATTACCGCGCCGGGGGCTTCGTATATCTCCCTCGATTTTATTCCCACTACCCTGTTCTCAATCATGTCAATTCTTCCAATTCCGTTCTTTCCGCCGGAAATGTTCAGGTACTCAAGCATTTCAACCGGGGTCATTTCGTTCCCGTTTATAAGCGTGGGTATCCCTTTCTCGAATGTTATTGAAACCACTTCCGGTTTATCGGGGGCCAGGCGCGGGCTGGTAGTAATCTGGTATGCGTCTTCGGGAGGGGCAAGCTTTGGGTCTTCAAGAATGCCGCATTCTATTGCTATGCCGAATATGTTTTCGTCTATGGAATATGGGGAGTTCTTTGTTATTTTAATGGGAATGTTGTTCTCGAAAGCGTAATCGATTTCTTCTTCCCTGCTTTTAAATTCCCACGTCCTCAAAGGAGCAATAATCTCAAGCTTTGGTGCAAGAGTCTGAATACCGACTTCGAACCTTACCTGGTCGTTCCCCTTTCCGGTACAGCCGTGCGCAACAGCGTCGGCACCTTCCTGAAGCGCCACTTCTACAAGCATCTTGGCAAGCAGGGGCCTTCCAATTGCGCATGCAAGAGGGTATTCCCCTTCGTACAGCGCGCCTGCCTTAAGCGCCTTCCAAACATATTCTGTAATAAATTCGTGCCTTAAATCTTGTATATATGATTTAACGGCTCCCGTCTTTTTAGCCTTTTCCTCAAGCCCTTCAAGTTCCTTTGTCTGGCCGAGGTTACCGGTTACCGTAATTATTTCCGCGTTATATTTTTCGCTGAGCCATTTTACCATTACCGAAGTATCCAGTCCTCCCGAATAAGCGACTGCAATTTTCTTTTTTTTCAATTTATACTCCTTCTTTTTATTTATTTGAAATTAATTCTTCTATCATTTCAATTATTTTGTTTATCTGGCTGTGTGAACTTGGGATAATCAGAACAGTATCGTCGCCGGCAACGGTGCCAAGAATTTCAGGTTTGTTCAAACGGTCAATAAAATAAGCTACCCCCTGAGCCCTTCCGGCTAAAGTTCTTACCAGAATAAGCGATTCATTATGCTGAATAGAGAGTATTTCGAAACCGATGAATTTGAGCATCTGCCTGCCCGATTCTTCCGGATTAAGTATGTACCTCGGGGTTCCGTCATCCGATACGGTTCTGAGCACCCCCATTTCCGAAAAATCGCGGCTTAATGTAGCCTGCGTTACTATAATATTGTTCTCTTTTAGCAGGCCTATCAGGTCATCGTGATGCGATATGACACTGGCCGATAATATTTCTTTAATCTTGTTCTGTCTTTTTACTTTCGATGACATTGAATCACCTATTTATTTTTAATTTGATTTATTATCTTCAATAAGCGAAAACGATTCCAAATCACATCCGAAATATAGCCGATTTACAATTTAAATCAACATTTTAATGCAAATTTATTCATAAAAATGCATAAATTACATTAAATTTTATTCATATTTGCATATTATTGCATTTTAAGGCAGCGGCAGGCATAAGAAAGCCGCGGTTTTGCCGCGGCTTAAAATTTGCATATTGGAATAATTATTACGAAAAAATCTTTTTCAGCGAATCTGTAAGCTTATCCCTCATAACAGGTTTCGAAATAAAATCCCTGAAACCGGCGGCCACAAAATTTTCCTTTGCGCCGGGCAATAGGTAGGCTGTACATGCAATTACTGGAGTTTTCTGGTAGGCGGGCATTTTCTGGATTATTCTTAAAGCATCGAGGCCGTTATATTCCCCCTGAAGATTAATATCCATTACAATAAAATCGTATTTATTATTATTAAGCAGAGGAAGCGCCTTTTCAAAACTTTCGGCGCAGTCAATCTTCTTCAAATCTTTCATCTGCGATTTGAATAAAATCTGCGAATCGACCTGGTCTTCCAGGTAAATGCAAGAAAATCCGCTAAGGTCAAATTTACCATTCTCTTCACCCGCTGCATGCCCGTTTTTCTTTTTGGGCAATTCCTCTTCTTCAATTTCTTCTACTGCAGGCTCTTCTTCCTGAACCGGCACTGCTTTACTTCTTTTCTTCTCTTCAGTTTTTTTAGGGGCCGGTTTAATTTCTTCCGGTTCCGGCTCTGCATCCTTGCGGGTAATTAAAGTTTCTTTCAAACTCAGGTTAATCGGGAATACAATGCCGTATTCAACCGGCTGTCCCCCTTTTTTAACAACTTCCGGTTTCCCGCCGAGAAGTTCAATAAGCTTTTGAAGAAGCCTTACCGAGAAACGGGAGAAACCGAAATGCTTGCGCACGGCATTCTCATTTTCGGATATTATTTCCTGAAGACCTTTCAATAACGATGGAGAAACCGATGAACGCTGGTCCCTTATACCTATGAAAAATGTATCATTGTCATACCCGTAAGCCGAAAAATAAAGGCTCTTTTCCTTTGTAATCTGAACGGAGAATTTCAATAGAAGCGTAACAAGCGAAATGAACCTCTGCTGGTCTGTCTCGAATGTAAGTGAGGATGATATTTTGCCGTAGGCCAATTCAAGCCCCTTATCCTCAGCGGTTTTTCTTACGTTATTCTTTAATTCATCAATTATATCGGTAAACCGTACATTTTCTTTTTTCACCTGAATTGCCTTCTGCTCAATGGCGGTATATTCAACCGCATTATCCATAATCTGCATAAGCACTTTCTGGTTTTCTTTAATAATTCCTGCTACTTCCTCCTGCTCGCTGTTTGGCGTACTTATGCTTTCGTACAGCTCCTGCGTAAAGCCTAATATCACATTTATAGGAGTAAGAATTTCGTGAAAAACATTCGAAAGGAATGTAGAATCGATTACCTGCCCCCCTTCTGCATTTTCGTAGCGCATCTGCGGGGTTTCCCCTTCACGCTTAATAACAAGTATAAAGGAATCTATATCCCCCGAAAAATTAAGAATCGGTTTGGCAAATACAGTTGTCTGCACCGGCTCATTGGAATAATTCTTTAATTCAAGTGAAATTGAAACAGGCTTCCTGTTCCCCGAATGGAAAATTTCCTTATTCACCTTCGCCCTTTCGGAATCGACTGCAAGGCTTAGGAATGGCCGTTTTTCAAGATCTTTCTTTGAATAGCCGAGATGTTTTGTAATTTCATCATTTACATATGTAATAAAGCCGTCATTATCGGTCAAAAGAATTATATCGCTGGAATTTTCGAATGCGGCCTGCAGAAGCTGAAGCTTCTTGGAATTTTCAACTTTTTCGGTTACGTCGCGTACTATGTTTATATGCGCCCTCTTCCCCTTATACTCTAACGAAGCCTTGCTAATTTCCACCAGCACCGAAGAGCCGTCTTTTTTCTTGTGGCGCCATGGACCTGTAAATGCGCCCGACAGGTTTTTTGAATCGGACGATTCGATTAGGGTCTGAATGTCCTCCGGGGCATAGAGGTCGGTCAAATCCATATTCAAAAGCTCGTTCCTCTTATACCCGTACATTTTAACCGCCGCGTCATTTACTTCTAGAAACTTTAAAGTGTCTATATCGTAAATGAAAATCGCATCGGGACTTGTTTGCATTATTAAATCGTACATAGTGCTTTTAATTTCTGTTTGTGATTGATTTGTAATTGGAGGAAAGGTAATTTGAACAATCCGCAATACTCCCGAATCATCAAAATTCTTTTTAAAAGTAAGGCTTGTTTTAATTTTTCTGCTCCCCGCCTCAAGAGTCAGCGGGTGCTCTTCCAATTCGTCTATCTTTTCAATGAACCTTTGAAATTTCTCTAAAAACTTTAAATCAAATACTTCCTCTAATTTCTTCCCTTTATAGGTATTATCAATTCCCAGTATTTCCGCAAAACCTCCTGTAAAATCCAGCACGTTCCCTTTCGGATCGGCAAACAGAACAGGCTCTTTAAATTGTTCAAGCTGAACCGGCATATTCCAGCTAGATCCTTTTTCTTCCGGTTCCCCCTTTTCGGCCGATAAACCGATTATTGCCACTACCTTATTGTCAACATCAAGCAGAGGAAACTGTATTATCTGTTCGTTTCTGCTCAAATTCGCAAACACCGGCGTGGAAATGCCTTCAAGTATTACCGCATTGCTGGTATCTATTATGTAAGTATTCATAATATTGAACATATTACGCTGGAACGGGGGAATGAAATCTATTTCGAACTTGTTTTCGAGCTGGCTGTTCCTTACGCCAATTGCTCCGGCAAATTTTTCGTTAACAAGTATATACTTGCCGTTTACTTCCTTTATCCAGAAAAAATTATCGAGCTTGTTTATAATACGCTGAATATTCGATTTTTCGATGAATGTAAAGGGGAAACTCGATTTAATTTTTTTAATTATATCGAGTATTGCCTCATCCTTTACAATTTCCTGAATATCGGCGGTAAATACTTTTATCCTGCTTCCGTCAATATTAGGGGTATTGTTTTCCTGCTCAATATTTATGTTTTTTTTATCCATTTTTAGAGAACATTAGTAGTTACCGAAATTTCATTGGAATATGTTGAGAACCCTACCGCAAATACAGCGCGGACACGGTAATAATATTTAACTCCGGGCAGCAGATTATTCGAATCGGTGTAGAATACCGTGCTTCCGGTATTTACCGCCGGAGGCACCGTGTTGCTCAATACCTGATATGTTCCCCCTTCAATTTTCCTCTCTACGCTGAAAGATACTTCGTTCGCAAAATTATCGGTCCATCTTATCCTTACACTGTTGGTTGTCACATAATCCACCGAAAGTCCCCAAATTCCAAGGTCGGATGTGCTTACCTCGTTAGAGAAATCGGATTCCAGATTATCTTTGTACGATGTGAGCTTGAAGTAATAAATTGTGGATGAACTCTGCACATAAACGGTAGCCGCGTGGGTATTCGGGTCGAATGTATCTACATACTGGTACTGGCCGTAAAGCCCGTCTTTACGGTAAAGTTTAAATCCCTGTTCATCGCTCGAATTATCCTGCCAGAAAAGGGTGAATACCAAAGGATTTGTAGTTTTGCCTATTTCAAGATTTGATGGTGCAAGAGGAGCCAGAATAGGCACATAAGCAGTGTCTTCATTTGAATAAGATGTATATAAACCCGCGTAGTTCATTTCCCTTACCCGGTAGGTGTACATTACACCAGGCGTAAGAAGGCTATCGGAGTATTTTCTTAAAAGTATGTTGTTAAGCGCGGCTACCTGGGTATATGGACCGTTATAGCCTGCTTTCCTTTCTACATAAGTAGTCATATTGTAATTGGCCGAATTCCATGTGATATCCACTTTACGGGTTGTATAATTGAAGTCGGCATTTAGCTGAGTAGGAGGAGTATCGGCAGTAGGAGTTGTAATTTGAACTTCATTCGAATATGGGCTTGGGGCGCTTCCGGTAAATGCCGATACCCTGTACCTGTAATTCGTAGCGGTCATTACCGTTTCATCTTTATAGGTGGTAATATTGGTTAGCACAGTTGCAATCCATGCAAAATCGCCGTTGCTTCCGTCTGCCCTTTCAATCCTGAATCCGTCTTCGAAAGCCGAATTATCGGTCCAGTTTAACTCAACCGTATTGGCGGCTGTTGACCTTGCCTGAAGATTTGAGGGGGCAATTAGGGTATTAACTTCGTTGCTGAAAGCGGAAACTCCGGTTGCATGCCCCGCCCTAACCTTATAAAAATAAATTGAATATGCCGAGGGAACTGCGTCATCGGCATAGAATACGTTTTCGCCTAAAGTTTTAATTAATTTATAAGTGCCGGCTGTACCGTCCTTGCGCCACAATTCAAAACGGTTTTCGTTATCGGAACTGTCTATCCATGTAAGGTTGAACTTGGTATCATTCACTTTGGAAATTTTCAATTTGCCCGGGGCTTTAGGGGGTGTGGGCACAACATATAAATTATTCTGAACTTTGCTTGCCTTTGTCTTGCCCGATTTGCTGTATGCAAGCACATAATAGCTTATATTCTGATATAACAGCGTCTGCGGTATGTCAAGATATACTTTGGTGCTGCTGCCGCTTGTTGCAGTAGCGCTTACCGAATATGTGTTGGCCGATACTCCATTTATGAATACTTCGAATTGGGATAGCCCCTGCCCCGATGGGTCCGTTGCCGAGTAAGTAATCTGGTTTGTGCCTACATAAACGGTATCCCCGGTTACCGGGCTTGAGACTTCAATTGTGGGGGATGAACTTGATGAAGTCCCCGTATCGGTTACCGATTCAACGCATCCGCTTCTCATAAGCAGAAAACCGCTTACAATTAAGAGAAGTGCAAGGCGAATTTTCTTTCTTTCAATTTTCAATGGCATCTCGCAATATATATCTTAAAAATAGAAAAATAAACAGTAACTATTTATTTCCGATGTTATCAAAATCTATAATAAGGGACCTCGTTTCCTTAGGCTCCATATTATCTATGTAAAGGTAGATTGTCTGGTCGTTATTAAGCAGTTCGAATTTCGGTATTTTAGTGTTAATTATATCGGATGAAATTACCACGTTCTTAACTCTCTTGTTAAGATTAATGTGTACAATAAACTTTTCCGAAGTTTTATCGGCAGGGTTGTTCACCTGAACTGCAATACGGCGCGCGCTCCTGTTTTCCTGCCTTACTTCAACCCCCTCTTTTTTCTTCCACCAGGTTCTCAGCTGGTCAAGGTCGGTTATCCACATCTTTTTGTTACGCATATACTGCAGAATATCATTTACCACGCCAATATTCTCTGGACGCATCTGGGCATCGGTATGAAGTTTCAATACCATCAGCCCCCCTTCAAAAATCAGCCTGTCTACATCCTCTTCGTATGTATAACGCTGGAACTCGGGGTTGGTAAGTTTTTTCTTCCGTATAATATCGTAATCGTCCCTTGCGGTTTTTGTAACAATCATCATCTGTTTTCCGTTCCTCATCTGGAAACGGGGCACCGAACGGTCCGTAAGCGAATCGGTTACTAAAAATTCTATTCCTTCGTTGGACATTGCCTGCAGAGTGTTTTCATCGTAGTAGCCGAAAAGGGGCATAATAGCGTTCGGCTTTATTTTATTCGTTTTATAAAGGTTGTAATTCCCGTCTTTTAATGCGTTGTACTGGTCATCCTTGCTCTTAAGCTTGTTGATTGTATCATTGGCTGATGTAATGTACCCCACATCAATAATTTCGCCAATAGAGTTGTATTTTTTAAGCGAGGCCAAATAAACGCTGTCTCTGCGTGCCCTCTCGGGGGCAACAAAGTAAGTGGCGTTAATCCTCTGATTGTTCAAAATTCCGGTAATGTTATTTATGTTCCATTCCTCTTCGGCAAACGTAGGCACTACAATTGCGGCGGCATCGTAGGGCGCCGGCCAGTCCTTTATATATGCAGTTGGACTGTAAGTAAGCCAGCTCATCGAATTCTGAAGGAGTTTTTCGAAGTAAATATTATCTTCCTGCGGCCCTATAACGGAGTTGATTTCGAAACCGAACCATACGAATCTTCCTTTACCGTAAGTGCCGTATGCAATGCCGGCGCTTTTCTTAATTTCTTCCATAACAAGCCCGGCTTCGTGCCTGAAATCGTACCAGAAACTTGCCTGTGTTGTCCTCGGTTCCAGTACTTCAGCGTATATAGGCCTGTCCCATGTGGCAATTCTTAAGGAATAGCCGGTAGGTATTCCCCCTGTTAAAGGAAGGTTGCCCCTTAGTGTGTGGACTTTATATGTCTCTTCCGATCTTATTTCGCGTGTAAAATTCATTCCGAAAACTTCAGTAAAGAAATTCCACCCTCTCCATTTACCCTCGTCGGAATAGGTTGCAATTCCCCCGGTAACAAAAACGCTCCCCCCGTTTTCGATGAATCTTTTTATTTCTACTATTTCCTTATCGCTTATCGATTTTGCCCCCGGCAGGATAAGCACCTTATATTTCATGTGCAATCCCTTTTCAATAGTGGAATCTTCAATAATGTCGTAAGGCATTTTAATTGAATTCTTAAGGTAGCGTTCCCAAACGTCAATATTATCCTTAAGCCAGGTGCTTCCGGCAGGCTGAAGCATATTTTCGGAATACTTTGAATAAAGTATTGCCGCCTTATTTTCTTTATCGTACGAAAGGAAACGGAGATTTTCTTTTGAAGGGAGAATCTGATTCAGCTCGTAATTGCCGTAGATATTCTTAATAATAAGCAGAAAAGTGAGAATCCCGCCCACCAATAAAAACAGGCCGGTAAACAAAATAATAAGGTAATTAACCTTAAAACTTTTTTGTTTTTTTACCGCCACTTAAGGCCGTCCTCTTTCTTTTCTTCTTTTATCGGTTCAACATAGCCGTCGCTTGTATAGCGCATCATTTTTTTCTTCTGCCCTTTTTCATCTTCCGGCGGAAAACCTTCCTTTGTAGGGCGTTTATATCTCGATTCTGTAAAGCTTGGGGATTGGGATACATACGTAGGCCTCAATTCGGGTCCTGCCTGCATCCTTTCCTGCTGAGGAGCGTATGCCGGCTGCTGGAATTCGGAAGCCTCGCGGAACGGCTGTTCTGCCATTGTTCTTCTTCCGGTTGCCTGAGCCCCCTGCTGTTCGGCATAAATTGGAGCCGGGGCAAGAAGTTCCGCGGGCACTGTTGCAGGCTGGGGCGCCTGTGCAACTTTCCCCTTCTTTTCCCTTAGCTTATATAATATGTATGCACCAACCGCAAGCATAAAGGTGGATATAGTTGCCACCAGAATGATTAATGAAAGGATTGGTATTAATTCCATAACTACCTCACTTATAAATTTTTATTTAACCGGAGCGGTTCCTGCCGCCGCCGGGCTCACTTTCGCGCCTGCCGAAGATTCAAAACCCTTTCTTTCGAGCTTGCCCCATGACATTTGGATACCGAGGAATTCCTCTACCGTAGCCATTGCCTTGGTAATATCGATAAGAAGAATGAATACCATCCTGTATATTACCGCATAGGGCACAAGCCTGAAATCCTCTTTTTCGGCGGCTACACAGTAAACTGCCGCCATTACGTCCAATATTGCAATGCCTACCCACCACAAAAAGATGAATATCGATTTTTCGTAAAACAAAGCTACCGTAATGAAAAAGAGGTTAACAAAAATGTTCATAGCCGGCCATACGAGCGATTCGTAGAACATGGCCCACAAAATTATAGTGTTGTTAAAATTCAATGTAGGATTAAATATATGCTGTTTATGCTTTCTTATAGCCTGAAGAATTCCGCGTGTCCAGCGGTATCTCTGTTTAAGAAGCTGATGTATTGTCTCGGGGGCTTCGGTATATGCAATTGCATTTGGCTCGTACTCTATCTTCCACCCTTTGGCAAGAATTTTCAATGTTACGTCGGCATCTTCGGCAAATGTATCGCTCGAATAGAATCCCGCATCCCTTAAGGCCGATTTCCTGAATATTCCCATCGGGCCCGGAATAATGTTAACCATCTTCACAAATCCCTGTGCGCTCCGCGCCATATTAAGGCCTTCAAGATATTCAAGCGCCTGAAGATCGGTAAGCATCCTGTTCCTGTTCTGCACTTTTACATTGCCTGCTACGGCTCCCACTGCCGGATCGGTAAAATGTTTCATCCCCATCATAAGGCAGTTGGAAGAAAGCTGAGAGTCTCCATCCATGCAAAGCACAAACTGAGCCTGCGAGTATTGTATGCCCGCGTTAAGCGATTTAGCCTTTCCGCTGTTTGCCTTGTTTATGAGGGATACTTTTACAAGCGACGTCCTTCCCTTCTGGTAGCCTACAAGCGTTTCGGCTACTTCCGCCGTCTTATCCGATGAACCGTCGTTGATTATTATTATTTCGTAATTAGGGTAATTGATTTCGAGGAGCGATTCTATAGAAGATTTGACAACTTTTTCTTCGTTATAAACAGGCACCAGAATTGAAACAAACGGATAGTACCCCCCTTTTTCTTCGACGGTGTATTTTGTAATGTATAAATAGGCAAGCACAAGAATGGAGAAATATCGTAACAGAAGCACAAAAAGGAAAATTACAAGGGATACTATTGAAGAGTAAACCACCAGTCCGCTCCACGAAAGGACTGTAAGGGGAAGCGTAATAAGTATTATTAAAAGAAATAGTACCGACAAAAAGCCGCTCACGAAGATAAAGCGTTTCTTTTCCTTCTCTTCGTTTCTCTGGGGCGCCTTAATTTCCCTGTTATCTAGGGCAATTTGGTACCTGTTTATTTTTGGACCGGTTTCCATCTTTTTATTCTTTCTCTAAATGCAACAATCATAGTGCCAAAGTCATATAGCGTTTTCAATTAAAAATCGCACAATTTTAACCTGTTTTACTTTCCATTTCAGGTCAAAATATCAAAAATGACTCATTTGTAGACAAATATAAATTTTATTTTAACTCCTTTCAAGAGTTATAGTTAAACAATTTTTTTAAGATTTCTCTTTAAAAAAATCTCTTCTCAGAAAGACCAAAAAGCACTTAAGTTCAAAGCTCCCCATTTGTAAGGGGATTTATAACGGACCGTGTTGCCTGTAAGACCGTTGAAACTTATCCTAAAGTTTCCGAATACTCTGTAAGTTACTTTAATATTGCCTTCCCTAACTACATAATCATCCTGCGGAGCATAGCCCAGTTTTCCCCCGACCAGAATTTCCCATTCATTATCGCTTGTTACCTGCCAGCTGAACCAAAGACTGTGTGTGCTGAATTCGTTAGGTGTATAATATACCTGTAAAATATTCTTAAAATCGGCGTAAAAATATTCGTAACCTATAAATGCCCCTGTATAGAACGATTTACCCAGCCGGGCCATAAAATAATTGCCTATATTATTCTTCAGGCTTGTTATCCTGTTGTTATAAACTACTTCTGCGCTTTCGGGAATAATCAGATTATAGTAGCCGTAAAGCTTAAGTTTATCTTCGTAGCTGAATGATGCATCAAGCCTTATGCTGTGGGTTCTTATTCTGTTGGCTACAAGATTTGGTGAAAGTAAAATAGCCGCTCCGTCGCTCATGTCATAATTTAACGAGGCCTTCACCTGCTCCCTGTCGTCGAATTTTATATATCCGTTTATTACCGGCTGGTCAGAAAATCCTTTAATCGACATCTTTCCGTATGAGAAACCGAGCGTTGTCCTGTCGCTTGTTTTAATGCTCAGGCTCCCTTTCATAACCGTAAGGCCGGCCGATTGTGTATCGCTCGAAATATTCCCGCGCGAATATTCTCCACCAATGGTAATAGCCTTATTCAAAGGGGTCTCGGCATAAATACCCCCTAATAGGAAATCGTAATTCAAATCATCGGTGTAAAGGTACGCCGAAGGGACAAATTTAAGGTAGGAAAAACTATCGTGTACGAATGATGCCATAAAACTGCCGAACGAACCGGGTTCCGGAGGCAGGTTGTCTATCCTCTCCTCAATATTGTAATCGGCAGGGGCGTTGGGTTCAAGCGATTTATAAATTTTACGCGCGTCTTCATACTTTTCCATTTTCGCGTATGAATCGGCAAGATAAAGCTTTGCTTCGTTATCCTGCGGATTTTCCTTTGTAAGCCGTTCAAAATCGGTCATGGCCTTAAGGCTGTCTCCGCTTAAAAGGTATGCTTTCCCTCTCATCTTATCGTAATCGGAAGACGGGGAGCGGTTCATTAGAGTATCGTAAACTGTAACGGCGTTTTTATAAAGATGCATTTTCATTAAAAGAGATGCATAATCAGTAAGTGTTTCAACCGGCTGGGGCCTGCCTGCAATAACTTCATCGTAAAGGGTTTTTGCATCTTCAAGCTTATCCTGCTTAACAAGCTCCTGCGCCTGCTCAAGCTTTTTCCACATTTTTTCTTTTTCGTCATTCTCTTTCTGCGTTTCAATCATTGCAAAAAGCTGAATAAGTTTAGGATTTTCAGGCTCAATTGCTTTTGCTCTTTCGGCATAACCGGAGGCTTTCTCAAGATCCATCCGGTGAAAACTGTATGTGCCCATTGCAATTAATGCGCTTACATTATCCGGTTCATCCTTCAAAATATCTTCAAGATATCCTATCGATTCAGTCGTATCCCTGTCGAGCCAAACGCCAAGCTGACCGGCCAGCAATTTATATCTTTTTTCCTGCGGATTTTTAAGGATTGCCTTTTTAACCTGCACAAACGCCTCGTCAAGGTTTTTGGCATAAGTTAAAACCTGCGCATAATAGAACTGCATAGCGTCATCTTCGGGCACTCTTTCGGTATAGTCTTTCAAAATAGAGACTGCATGGTCAAAATCGAAAACGCTTACATCATACTCAGCCAGTTTTTTAACGGCTTCCCTGTCTTCCGGGTTCTGGGTAAGTTCGGTTTGATACTCTTTATTTTTTAAATCGGTCATTCTGGCTTCGGTAATCGAAATCCGCTCTAAAAGCTGTTTAAAATTATCGTTATCGGCATAGTTGGGCTGAAGGTAGAGCACCTGCTGTTTGGCTTCATCCAGTCTTCCTGTTTTAATCAATTCATCTAAAAGTGCGAACCTTGCCTTATCATCGTTCGGATTATTTTTAAGAGTCTCGTAATAGTTATCAATAACGGTATTTCTTTCGAACGAGCGGGGCTGGAATACATCGGTAAATCCCTTGCTCTTTGCAAGGTCAAGCCCCTCGGCCGCTTCCTTAAAGCCCGGTTTAAGCCTTAAAGACTCGTTAAAGTAATCTTCTGACGCTTTGAATTTACCCAGCCATAACTCAAAATAACCGAGCCTGCTAAGTATCCGCCAGTCATTTCTATATTTTTGACTGAATTTTTCTAAAACTTTTTCCCCCTTTGCAATGGAGCCCGACTTGGCGAGGATTTCGGAATAGGCAATAATCACATCTGCGGGGGCATTGGGGTCTTTATCAAGATATTTATCGTACCACTTTTCGGCATAATCCCATACTCCAAGTTCCTTGTAGCAGTTGCCGATATCGAGGTAGTCTTGAATTTTAGCCGAATCGGCTTCAACTTCCAGTTTACGGGCGGCAATAGTAAGGTATAGTTCCTGCTGCCAGCTTTTCGTAACACGGTCCAGATTGGATTTATATTCCTCGCTGCGCGGATCTAAATTTACGGCATCGGTAAAATCGGCAACCGATTTACCGTACTCTCCGTTTTTTTCGTAACATAGGCCCCTGTAATTGGAAACATCTGCCGAGCGCGGTTTGGCATCCAGATAACGTGTAAATTCTTTAATGGCTTCGTTGGTCTTGTTCTGCTGGTAGTATTGGATTCCTTTCCGCTTCATCAGGTCGTACTTTGCCTGCGCCCTAACGAAACCGAAAGAGAAAAGGAATAGAATTGACAATATGGAAATTATGTATTTAGAGTTATTCATCACCCGATATATTTGCTGATCGGCATATAGGACTGGAACTGAGAGCTTTCGGCAGAGTTGATAATATCCATCATACTTTCGGCATTATCAATTCTTTCATCAACTTCCACGTTAAAAATAGAAACATATTCAAGAACTGTCTGAATATAATTCGTATCGTGGCTGGGAAGATTGTTCTGCACTCCGCTCATAAGATCAATTGCGCTTTTAAGATTCCCCTTTACCAGTAAAACCAGCACCTTATTATCTACTACACAGATTTTATCTTTTTTATGAGTTGAAAGCCTAATTGCGTTCTGAAGCTGATTGATTGAAAGAAGCCCTTTAATCTGCGAAGCCGGATCGAGCTTGAATGAAATCAGGTTGAATGACTGCCCCGTGCTTTTATATAACGCTATCTGGTTATTAAGAAGCAGGAGGAAATCGCTGTAATTATAAACGTTTGTAAATGAATACGGTTCCGAAGGCATCGAATATATCTGCTTTAAAGGCTGGTTCGAAAACTCTTCGGCTTCGGGGGCTGAAATATCCTTAACAGATGTTTTTGCCTCCCTGTTTACCTGAGGTTCCGGTGTAGAAGTTTCTACAGTCACTCCTTTAAAAGGCTCAATTTTATAGCGCGCCGAAAACTGCCCTTCGGTATGCCCTACATTGGGGGTTATGGTAACCTGCCCGCCGTCGTACCGGGTTTCAAATTTGTTAATTGTTTTCTGAAGGTATATTACGCCTGTTACATAACTGGCAAGAATTTCAATTATCGAATTTGTTTTCTGGGTTGCAGGCTCGCCTACAACAAAAAGACTGGTTATGTTTTTTTCTTCAATCGTTTCAAGCGTACCCAGGAATGCCTCTTTAAGTAGGTCAAGGTTTCTGAACCCCACGTATGGGGTCATCTCGTCAAAAATTATCCTGCTCGGGTTATACTGGTTTACTACCGTAATTATATCATTAAGGTATTCAAGCAGATAGTCATCGGGATTGTACATTTCATAAATATCGTTCGGAGGAGCAAGCCTTACAACAATTATGAGGTTCTGGTTCATGTAGCTTTGAATATCGAAATTAAGCGAAGCCGCCTGAATCATTAAATCCTTAGGACGCATATTAGTAAAATAGAGACAGACTTCGGAAGATTTAGCCGATTCAAGAGCAAACTGCAGACCCAATAAGGTACGCCCCGATTTTCTGGGACCCACAAGGAGATAGCTACCCCCTCTGTAAATTCCCCCCCAGTTCTGGTCCAAAAAAGAGAAACCGGAAGGAATTAATCTTATTGAACTGCTCATTTTAACCTCATACTATTAACTGCATAAAGAAACAATTTATATGCCATACAAATCTTATAAATTTTCGCTAAAAAACAACTTTTATTTTAGTTCAAAAATTTAGTATTGAGAAAAACGGTGTTTTTGTATCATTTTGAGACCGCGTTTATTATCATAAAACCCCAAAAACAAATAAAGCCGTTGCATTCGAAACTATGGTCGGCTCGTTGGTTACATAGTCCATCCGGTCATCCCTGTAATAAAAACTGTCAGTCTGAAATAACGAGTAAGGGTCCCCGTTTTCGTACTTAATTTTCTGCGATGTAATAAACTCTTTCGATGCAGGCCCTGCTGCCAATGCCCCGTTAACTTTACCACCGTCTAAAAAAGCCACCTGATGGTGCAGATGTTTAACGGGATTGTATCCGAAGCCCGAAATAAAAGATACACCCCATGGATTGCGCCCCAGTACAAAATCCCTCTGCAATTGCGCAAGCCTATCGTATTTTGTACTGCCGGTAATCTTTTTCCATAAAACTGCCTGAAGCGAAATGCCTAAAAGAGTATTATTAGTGCCCCAAGTAGAATTTGCGCCGTTATTAAAAAGGTTTTGAGCAGAAACAGAACTAAATTTTTCAAGATTATTTTCTATGTAGCTTAAATATTTTCTGTCGAAATGCGCAAGCCGGTAATGCACAAGGGCATTAATATCCCCCCAGCTCCACCAGTAATCGGAACCCGCTTTGGAAGCATATCCGAATGAATCGTCAAGGTATTCCTTTTTACCTGTAAGGGAATAAAGCTCGTATGCGCCAAGAGCAAGCTTGCCGGTAAAATTTTTATCGCGGTAATTGCCTGTAGCGCTTGTATCAAGGTCGGGTACTTTATTTCTGTTCGAATAAACGGTCTCTGCAACCGATTTGCATCTATCGGCAAATTCGGGGTATTTAATTTTGTCTTTCCAAATTCTTGAAGCAAGTGCAAGCGCCGCAGAATAGATGCCGGTTAAGTTCTTACCCCCTCCCAAAAAAGCGGGACGGTCGAACTGCATTTTGTCATTTTCGGGCATCCTCCAGCCAACATCGTGGTCCCTTAAATCCTGCACCTGTGTAACAAGTTTAAGGGGGGAATAATAACAGCGCAGAAGCCAGTCCAAGCCTATTTTAGCCTCTTCAAGAATATCGGGTATATTATTTTTGTTGTCGTCAAACCCGAATTTAACCGGGTCAAAATCGTACGCGAATAAAAGTGTGTAGGTGGCAACGGCAGTTGTATTAAGAAACTTGACATAATCACCGGCATCGTGCCAGCCCCCTGTAAGGTCTATCTTAACATTAAGATTATTCTTTCCGTCAAATACCGAAGTGGCATCGGCAATATGGCATACACCGTGCAGTTCCGGATTTGTATACCCGCACCTTTGTACCCTGAAGAAAGCAAGAAGCGAATCGGCCAAAGGCTTAAAAAGAGCCCTGCCAATGCTGAATGGATTTGACCTTGAGCCATTTATGCTTAAGTAATAATTTCCACCGGTTTTAAGTTCCGTAAAATCGGCCTTATAAGCATGATTAAATGTAGCATACCCTGTACCTGCAGGTACAAGATTCCCCTTTAATACATTTTTGCCTGTAGATGCATCAACTATGCCGAAACCGGCCGCGCCTAATTCTTCATTGGATAATATGAGTGCCGATTTGTAATCTTCGGGGGTAAAACCGATTTGATTAAGCCTTATATATAATTGCCCTTTAAACCCAGCCGAACCCGTACAGCTTAAAAGGATTAATAATAATGGTATAATCTTTAATGCCGGTTTCATATACAGTTCAAATTTATTCTGTTAAATTTAAGTAATTTTTTCTATACCAAGGCCGGGCCGGCTATTTAAAATTATCTTTCCCTCTTTCAGTTCCACCCCTTCGAATGGATCGTTGCTAATTAAAAGATTGCCGTCAAGGTCGGCATAATCGGCTAAAGGGGAAATTTGGGCGGCGGCCGCAATTGCGCATGAGGTTTCAGTCATGCACCCTAGCATGACTTTCATCCCGTATTCCCTTGCTTTAATAATCATTGAATAAGCCTCACGCATTCCGGTGCATTTCATAAGCTTTATATTTATTCCATGGAATAAGCCTCTTGCCCCCTCAATATCTCTAAGCCTCTGCACCGATTCATCGGCGAAAACAGGTATTGGGCTTCTTTCGCAAAGCCATTGCTGAGCGGCACGGTCCTCTTTTTTAAAGGGCTGTTCAATAAGCAGAACACCCATCTCTTTAAGGTAATACGCCATATCAAGCGCGTAATTCTTCTCATCCCACCCCTGGTTAATATCAACTATCAGGCTTTTATCCGTAATCCGGCGGATGGCCTCAATTATACCCTTATCATCCACGGTACCGAGTTTAATTTTTAAAATTTTAAACTCCGCGGCTTCGCCAATTTTCTTTATTAAAACATCCTCCCGGTCTATTCCAATAGTAAAAGAAATTGCAGGGCTTTCGCCGCCGGGTATAGAATAAATTTCCCTTGCAGGCGCGTGAATGAACTTGCCGTACAAATCGTGCAGGGCTATATCCAAGCCTGCTTTTGCGGCGCAATTCCCGTCTGAAAGGCTGTTTACGTAATCAAGCGGTTTATCTATTCCATCGGCAATATTGAACTGTGAAAGGTCTGCTTTATTGAGGAAGGCCGAAGCGCTTTCAACTGTTTCGCCAAGATATTGCGGCATAGATATTTCGCCATGTCCGGTTATGCCGCCATCCTTTAATTCAATTAAAACCGCAGGGGTGCTATTGCGGGAATAGGTTGAAATTGTAAAGGTAT